>JAUIEE010000448.1 GCA_030428965.1 bacterium
GAGATGGCGGAGAGGATCGAGCACTTGCTCGGAGAGTCGATCGAGAAGGCGGAAGCCGCCGAGCAGGCCAGCCAGGCCAAGTCGACCTTCCTGGCCATGATGAGCCACGAGTTGCGCACGCCGCTCAACGGAATCCTCGGCTTCTCGGGTCTGCTCGAGAGCAGCCTGGAGAACGAGGAAGAGCGGAGCCAAGCCCGGTCGATCCACGCCGCGGGCAGCGAGCTCCTCGGCCTGATCGACCGCATTCTCGACTACACGCGCCTCGAGTCCGGAGTCTGGACGCCCGAGCCGGTGTCCTTCCGGCTGCGCAGCGTTCTCAAGCGCGCGATCGATCCGCTGCGTCCCGCGGCGGAGGCCAAGGGCCTCGAGATCGCCTACCGGTTCGACAGCAGCATTCCCGAGAGGCTGTACGGACCGGCCGACTTCATCCGCCAGGTGCTGCAGAACTTCATCGACAACGCGGTCAAGTTCACCGAGCAAGGCCGCATCTCGATCATCCTCCAGCGTCAACCCTCGGAGAAGGACGAGGTACGGGTACGCTTCCTCGTACGCGACACCGGCATCGGCGTCCCGATGGACCTCTCCGACCAGCTCTTCCAACCGTTTCGGCAGGTCGACTCCTCCGACAGCCGGCGATTCGGCGGCTCGGGTCTGGGCCTTGCCATCTGCAAGGAGTTGATCGAGCTCCTGGGTGGCAGCTACGGATTCGAGAGCGACCTGGGCAAGGGCTCGACCTTCTGGTTCGAGGTCCAGCTCAGCGAGCAGGTTCAGGCGGCTCTCCCGGTGCTCCGGCCCGCACAGGAGCCCACGGGTTCCACGGATCCCTGGAGCGATACGGTCGACGAGGTCACCAAGGCTCGACGCAGTCAGCAGAGGATCCTGGTGGCCGAGGACAATCCGGTGAACCGCAAGGTGACCGAGGTCGTCCTGAGGAAGGCCGGTTGGTCCTACTCCTTTGCCGAGGACGGCCAGGAGGCCCTGCAGAAGGTCCAGAACGAGCACTTCGACCTGGTGCTGATGGATTGTCAGATGCCGCGCATGGACGGCTTCGAGGCGACGCGCGAGATCCGTCGTCTCGAGCAAGACGACCACCTCATCATCATCGCCCTGACCGCCCACGTGTCCCCTTCGGACAAGAACATCTGCCTCGAGGCCGGGATGGACGAATACGTGGCCAAACCCTTCAAGGCCCGGGACCTGGTCGGGACCATCGAGCGCTGGCTGCAGCCGGCGTGAAGCGGGCCTCGGGAGCCCGCTGACGCATCTCGAACAAAGATGAGGCCAGCCCAGGGGGCGGGAGACCCGCTCGCCGCCAGAAGCTCGGGGAGGCCTCAAGAAGCCCTGGATCGAGGGTCGAACCTCCGGACACTAGCCGGAGGATGGTGGTGGCAAGACAACTGGGATCGATTCAACGCTGGCTCGCGGCCGCGAGCGCTCTTCTTCTGACCTGGAGCTGCGGTGGCGGAGGCGGTTCGGGCGGAGGCGGTGTTCCGGGACCGAGCGGTGAAGCAGGTTCGTTCACCAACCCGCTTCTGTTCGTGACCCAGGTCCCCGTGACCGACGACTTCGGCAACATCGCCTCGACCTTCGGGTCGCACCTGGCCCATCCGGCCCTCGCTCCCCGAGGCGGCGACCTCCACCTGCTCTATCCCAGCGGCACCCTGCGCAACCTGACCCGGGAGGCGGGCTACGGCGTGGACGGCGTGCAGGCCGGTCCCAACGCCATCGCGGTACGCGAACCGAGCGTTCACTGGAGCGGGAACAAGGCCGTGTTCAGCATGGTGCTCGGGGGACCGTTCGGCGGTCAAGAGCTCGACTGGTACTGGCAGCTGTACGAGGTGACCGGCTTCGGAGAGGGCCAGACGGCGAGCATCACCAAGGTGCCGAACCAGCCCCTGGACGCGAACAACGTGAGCCCCTGCTACGCGAGCGACGGACGCATCCTGTTCGTGTCCGATCGTCCGCGCGCTGGCCAGTCCCATCTCTCCCCCCAGCTCGACGAGTACGAGGAGATCCCCACCAACACCGGAATCTGGAGCCTGGACCCGACCAGCGGCGAGCTCTTCCAGATGAACCACTCTCCCTCGGGCTCCTTCGCTCCCATCGTGGACTCCTTCGGACGCGTGGTCTTCACGCGCTGGGATCACCTCGAGCGCGACCAGCAGGCGGACGAGGACAACATGGGGTTCGGCAGCTTCGGAACCTTCAACTACACGGGAGAGGGTCCGGGGGCCGTGAGCGCGGGCAACAACGAGGAGGTCTTTCCCGAGCCGAACAAGCGCTGGGTTGACTTCATCAACGCCAATCCGGGCTTCAGCGGCGACCTGCGCGGCTATCGAGCCAACCTGGTCGGCAACCGCCAGAATCACTTCTTCCCGTGGACCTTGAACCAGGACGGCACGGAAGAAGAGACGCTCAACCACATCGGTCGCCAGGAGCTGCACACCTTCGCCTTGCGCTCGGTCAACGACGACTTCAACGTTCGCGACCACTTCCAGTTCGGTCCCGACGTGGCCAACGGAACTCCGGTCCAGAGCTTCCTGCAGATCAGCGAAGACCCGATGGATCGAGGGACCTACTTCGGCATCGACTCGGTCGAGTTCGGGACCCACGCGGCGGGACAGGTGATCCGCATCCGCGCGCGCCCCTCGCGCAACGCCAACGAGGTTCAAGCCTTCGCGGTCACCCACCCCGACACCCGCGGTCCCACGGCCCAGGCCCCGGTCTCACGCTACGACTTCCGGCTCAAGTACCTGATCCAGAACGGAACCTACAGCGCTGCCGGTGCTCCCTTGACGGGCGGCATCGAGAAGAGCCTCGACTACTGGACCCCCTATGCCCAGCGCCACCACGAGGGTCCCCTGTGGGAGCTCGACGTGGTCGAGGTACGCAGCCGCGCGACGCCGCCCCTGACCGAGGGCGAGGTCCCCGCACCGGAACTGCAGGTGCTCAGCGACGAGGGAATCGCGCTCCAGGACCTGGTGCAGTACCTGAAGGATCGGGACCTGGCGCTGATCGTGAGCCGAGACGTCACCTCCAGGGACGCCAACGACCACCAGCAGCCCTTCAACCTGCGGGTGGCAGGTTCGGCCACCGAGACCCTGGGCGAGCCGGGCACGATTTACGACGTGGCCCACATGCAGCTCTACCAAGGAGACCTCATCCGAGGACTGACGAACGGACCGTTCATCTCCGCGGGAGGACGCCGGGTGCTGGCCCAGCCTCTGCACGATGCGGCCGCCAACAACCCGCCGAACCCCGGAGGCCCTCCGGGCAGCGTGCCCATCGCGCCGGACGGTTCGATGGCCGCGCTGGTGCCGGCGCGCCGGGCCATGACCTGGCAACTGACCGACGGGAGCGGCGAGGGCGTCGTCCGGGAGCGGTACTGGGTCACCTTCCAACCCGGAGAGATCCGATCCTGCACGTCCTGCCACGGGCTGAACGAACAGGACCAGGCCGGAGGCGGCACTCCCGCCAACCTGCCCCAGGCCCTGGGCACCCTGCTGCAACACCTCAAGAACGAAGGCGAGATCTAGGTAGCGCCGGACCTCGCCTCGCCCCACGTCCCTCACGGACGAGCTCTGTCGTCCGTGGAATTGCCCTGGGGCCAAGGACTTAGCCCCGCGCCTCGGGAAAGGCCAGCTCGGGCGTGATGAGCCGCTAGGTGCTCCCTATCCTGAGCGGAGCGGCGTTTGGATGCTGCCCGTCGTTCACCCCGGAGGAGACCCGCCCCATGCTTACGAGCCAGGCTTCGGCCACCGACCAACTCTGCGTCAACACGATTCGCGCCCTGGCCATCGACGCGGTCCAGAAGGCCAACAGCGGCCACCCGGGCCTTCCCCTCGGGGCAGCTCCGATGGCCTACGTTCTCTGGCAGCGTCACCTCAAGCATGTTCCCGGCGACCCGAACTGGGCCGACCGGGATCGCTTCGTGCTCTCCGCCGGGCACGGGAGCATGCTGATCTACGCCCTGCTGCACCTCTACGGCTACGACCTGTCGCTGGAGGAGATCCAGAGCTTCCGCCAGTGGGGCTCAAAGACGCCGGGACACCCCGAGTTCGG
>JAUIEE010000449.1 GCA_030428965.1 bacterium
CACCCACCCCAATTTTCGTGACCTCAAGTTGCCCCGAGTTTGGCAGGACGACGCCGCCGCCGCCGACTCGCTGGTGGGTACCCCGCGGCACCTCTCGCTGCTCGTGGAGCGAGCCATGATCGCCGAGGAGCAGGGGCAACTGGACGCGGCCATGGAGGCGTTGAAGCTCCTCGTTCACCTGAACCTCGAGAGCGGGGACCGGGGGGAAGCTCTGGCCTACCTCGAGCGCGCCAAGGGCATCGGGTCGCAGGACCTGTCCCTGTGGGAGCGGAGCTTCGAGATCGCCCTCGAGTCGGGCCAGGTGGACCAGGCCGCCGAGGACGGTCGGCGCCTGGCCGAGCTGTACCGAGCGCCCGGCCTGCATCGCAAGGCGGCCGGAGTGTTCAAGCGGCTGACCGAACTCGTCCCCGACGAATGGGACTTCCAGCGCGAGCTGGCCCAGAGCCACGCCCAGGCCGGTGAGGTCGAGCTGGCCGTGGAAGTCCTGGAGCGCTTCGCGAAGAAGAAGCTCCAGAAGCAGGAGGACGAGCTTGCGCGCTTGGCCTACGCCGAGATCCTCAGCATCGACGGCAGTCGCGAAGGGGCTCGGGAGCGGCTCGAGGGACTCGAGGACGGTCTGTTCCGCAAGCGACAGGAGGAGCGCAGGGAGACGCTGCGGCGCACCCTGTGGGCCGTGGGGTCCCTGGTCTTGTTCCTCGCCCTCTTCTACGACCTCGCCGCCCGCCGTGCCCTGGGGCTCACCCTGCGGCAGATCAGCGCGGACAACCTGATCGAAGACGGACAGCACGCGCGCGCCCTCGAGCGACTGCAAGCCCTCGAAGCGCGCTTCCCCCTGGCCAGCGTGCGCTTCTTCGAGCTCGGCGTGATGCTCGAAGAGCTCGAGCGAAAGGCGCGCTAGGCCAACGCTACTCCGGTCGGCTACCCTGCCGCTTCGTCGTCCCCATGAAGCGTGCCCTTCCTTTTCTCCTCGTTCCCCTGGCCGTGTGGGCTGCCGTCGAGGCGGCCGCCTTCTGTGGCTACTGGGTCGTGTCCGGCCAGGTGTTTCGCCCGGGGGCGGCGTCCGAGGAACGTGCCCGCATCGCGGCGGGCGGCAAGGCCCAGGCCGACGCACAGGCCGACGGCACGGCCCAGGTCCTCCTGCGCCTGAAGGACCAGGTCATTCACCCCTACGTGGGCTACGTCTACGACCCCGCCAAGAACGACGAGGAGGTCTTTGCCTACCTGGGCGAGCGCTACGTGGATGCCACGGGCTTCATCGGTGAAGTGCTCGTCGAGGAGCACCCCGACCGGGTCGTGATCGGGATCACCGGCGGATCGGTGGCCATGTTCTTCACGATCCAGGGGACCGAGGCTCTCACCCGCGTCCTGCAAAGGGACCCGCGCTTGGCGGACAAGGAGATCGTCTACGTCACCTTGGCGCTGGCCGGCTACAAGGCGCCCCAGCAGCTCTTTGCGCTGAACTACCTCCTGGTCCAGGGCGGACACCTGGACTGGCTCGTCAACCTCGACGGCTTCAACGAGATCGCCCTGCCCGTGATCGAGAACGAGCCCAAGAACGTGGCCTCGATCTTTCCCCGCAGCTGGTACTGGCGCGTGGAGAACCTCGAGGACATCGACCAGCGTCGCTGGATCGGGCAGGTGGCCTACCTGGAGGGACGCAGGGGCGAGCTGGCCGTCGGGCTCCAGGGGAGTGCGCTGTCCTGGAGTCCGCTGCGCAACCTCGTCTGGCGACTCCGGGACGCCGAGTGCGTGCGCGGGATCGCCGAAGCCCAGGATCGATTGCTGGACTACGATCCGGGAGTCGGGCGTTTCGTGGCCCAGGGACCCTATCAGGAGGCGGGCAGCGAGGAGGAGCTCTACGACCGGCTCGCCGAGATCTGGTACGAGAACTCGCTGCAGATGCATCGATTGTGCGAGGGCAACGGTATCCGCTACGTGCACTTCCTGCAGCCCAACCAGTACGTGCCCGACTCCAAGCCCATGGGACGGGAGGAACTCCGGGTGGCCGTGGCGAAGGACAGCCGTTTCCGGGAACCGGTCGAACGGGGCTATCCCCGCCTGCGGGCTCGGGGGGCCGAGCTGAGCGACGCCGGGGTGCGCTTCTTCGATTTGACCGCTGCCTTCCAGGACCAGGAGGCGGTCCTCTACGGCGACAACTGCTGTCACCTCAACGACCTCGGCAACGAGGTCCTGGCCGGGATCCTGGCCGGGCACCTGCTGGAGCCCTAGGGCCTGATCTAGGCCGCGTCGATCGACCCGTCGCTCTCGGGGGTGTCGTTCAGGATCGTGAGCTGCTCCAGGCACTCGAGGGCCAGCTCGCCCATTTCCCACGGTTCCAGGGTCAGCCAGGACATCAGCATCGGGTCGGGGGCAACCTGGTCGGGATAACCGGCGGATTGCTGCATGACCCGGTTGCTGACCTGGTCGGCCAGCATCAAGAGCAGGGTCGTGGGCTGGTTGCGGTAGCGAATGCGGGGGCTGTGGTGTCCCTCGATGGCAAAGGCCACTTCTTCGGGCAGGCCCCAGGCCTCGGCGATGGCGCCGCCGACGTCGGCGTGGGTGAAGCGCAGCTCCTCCTTCTCGGCCAGGTAGGCCGGTCGGTTCGAGGTCCACGCTTCGGTGAGCAGCTCGAGGTAGCGCAGGCCGAAGTGGTCCATCATCGCGAAGCGACCGATGTCGTGCAAGAGACCGATCAGGTAGAGCTCATCGGGGTCGGCGATCTCCGGCACGCGCTCGGTGAGTCGTGTCGCCATCATGTGGCAGGTGCGCCCCGTGAGGATGGCGTGGGTCCACAGCCGGTTGGGGTCGAACAGGGGAGAGGTCTCGAGCTCACAGAACCCGCGCATGACGGAGACCTCGAGCACGAGGTTGCGGATCTGCTTCTTCCCCAGGACTCCGGAGGCGTGCTCGATGGTCTTGACCTGCTGGCAAAGGCCGTAGATCGAGCTGTTGGCCGTCCGCAGCACGCTGGTCGTCAGCGGGGGATCCTGTCCGATGATCCGGGCCACCTCCGCCATGCCAGCGGAGGGGTCGTCGATCAGCTCCAGGGCTTCCAGGGCGACGCTGGGCAGGGTCGGCAGGTCGACCGTGTCTCGGATGAGGGCGCGGAACTCGGATGTGGTCATGGGCGTAAGGGACGGTTCTGGGTCTACGAACGGCCCCCGGGGCCGGTTCTCTCAAGGCCTTCTCCCCAATTGCTGCCCGCTGCCCGCGGACTTCCCGGGACTGGGAAGAGCGCGCCTGCGGGCCTATCCTCCCGTACCCCCTCATGCCCACCCACGCCCACAACCCCCAGGCCCAGCAGATGGCCGACGAGTCGATGGTGCGCAACCTGGCGGCCCAGGCCGAGGCCATCTGGCCCCAGGAGCGCCCCTTCTTCGAGCGCTACGGGCTGGATGCCCGGGCCCGGATCCTGGATCTCGCCTGTGGCACGGGAGAGATCGTGCAGCGTCTCCAAGGGCTCTTCGAAGAGGCCGAGGTGGTCGGGGTCGACCTGGACCTGGCCCACCTCCAGAGGGCCCGGGCTGGCACGGAGTTCGCCCGGGAGCGGACTTCCCTGGTGGCGGGGGACGCCTTTGCCCTGCCCTTTGCTCCGGGAGCCTTCGACCTCTCCGTGGTGCGCCACTTTCTCCAGGCCGTGCCCGATGCAGCGCGGGTGCTCGCGGAGCTCGTACGGGTGACCCGCAGCGGCGGTCGTCTGCACGTCCTGGCCGAGGACTACGGGATGATGCACTTCCATCCGGTCGACGTGGACACGGACCGCTTCTGGCGGATGGGGCCGATCACCTTCGCCCAGCGGACCGGAACCGACCTTCGAAGTGGACGCAAGGTCTTCACCTACCTCAGCCGGTTGGGGCTCAGGGAGCTGCGGGTCGACTACATCACGGTCGATACGGTGCGTGCGCCCCGTGAGGTCTTCGACCGCATCTGGAGCGCCTGGCGAGATGGCTACGCCGAAGCGATCGCCCGGGAAACGGATCTGACCCTGGCCGAAGTGCACGCCAGCTTCGAAGCCATGCTGGCCGCGATCCGAGACCCGGATGGCTACGGGGTTTGG
>JAUIEE010000450.1 GCA_030428965.1 bacterium
AGGCAACCCCCTCGCGATCCGAGAGTGGGCCCTCGAGCAGCTGCGCCAGAAGGGTGAGCTGATTCCCCTCGACCAGCTGTTCGCCTTCCCCATGGACCCCAACGACCTGCCCGGAGCGGAGAAACTGGTGCTCCAAGCCGGCATGGTCGTGGCCTTCATCCTCGACGGCGAGTGCGAACCTGTCCGGGCGGCCCACGGCGCCCTCAAGGAAGCCCTGCGCAAGGGCGAGGGCGTCAGCGAGGCCTTCGACGCGCTGCAGACCGCCGTCCAGGAAAACCAGGAAGACCTGCGCTTCTTCGGCAACTTCTAGGCAGCGCTCAAAGGACGAGGACGGGACTGACCCGAGCTTCCGGCGGGGAGCTCGGGAAGTCGAACTGGGTTCGGACCCCGAAGAAGGGAGCCGCCGGATCGAAGCTGTCGGGATCCGGCGGAGCCCCGATCGTCTCGAGCACGAGACGCACCTCGTCCCCTGGCCGGGCGTTGGGCAAGACGAATCGCAGGGTGCTGTAGCCGCTCGAACTGGAGAGGCTTCCGATCAGAAAGGGCCCCTGCGCCGGATACCTCTGGTTGTCGCCGTTCGCGGTTCCCAGCACCATCGGCGGAGGCTGCCCGTCCACGAGATAGTCCTGGCTGGGCACTCCGTTGACCAGCACCCGGACGACGGCAACGTGGTCGCGCAATGGCGCAGGCTCCGTCAGCTTGCGATTCTCGATGCGCACCCGCGCCTGGATCGAGTGCCCACCGAAACTCCGGGAGATCAGGACGGGCTGCTCGAACTCCCGCGCCACGGCCTCGACGGGCACCGAGGACTCGCGAGCCGTGATGAAGGAGCGCGTCTGGAAGGGTTCCAGCTCCAGCTGGGAGCGGTTGCCGCTCTCGTCCTCGGCCTCCAGGACCACCCGGTAGGTGCGCTCCAGACCGATCGTCTCGTAGGACGGCGCAAGGTCCTGCAGCACCAAGCTGTGGTGTCGCTTCATCTCCCTCGAGAGCACGCTGCGAGCAGCGACCCCATCGGTGAAGTAGGTCGCCTCGATCCTGGCCGGCTCGTTCAGCTCCACGATCACCCTGGCGCTGCGAGCCGTGGCCCATAGCACCTCGGCCGCGTTGAACCCGGGAGCACGAAAGTCGAACGGGGTGCTGGCGACGAAGTTGGGCAGGCTGCCCAGACGCACCTCGGTACCGTCGAAGAAGCCGTCCCCGTCGAAATCGGGCTCGAACGGGTCGTCGCCGTCGAAGTCGATTCCCCATCGACGCCCCATCCCCACGGGCAGCCCGACGAACAGGGCCCGGGCGCCACGGGTCCCGACCTGCGCCTCGAAGAAGGAGAGGCCGATGGCGGTCACGTTGCTGCGATCCGCCCGAAACAGATCCAGCTCCCGGTCCCAGGCCCAGCGCATGGGCTCGAGGCCACGACCCACGTCGAAGCGGCCGAGCACGGCGACATCGCAGTTGCGCTTGCGCGCCTGGGGAAGCAGGAAACTTCGCACGTCGTCGATTCGCTCGGTGTCCCCTGGGCCGACGAAGACGGCCCTGTGAACCGCTGGAGCCAGCCCCGAGTCGAACTGATGCACGAAGAACGCAATGTTGTGGCGTGCACTGCTGGGCAACCTGGGGAAGAGACGCAGCACGAACTCGAAGACGCCCTCCATCAGACCGGCGTGGGAGGTGCCCGAGCCCAGGGGTGGGCGCAACTCGGGGTTCTCACCGTTCACCTGGACGACCACCCGGCTCTTTTGTTCCTTGCGCCAAAGGGACTGCAAGCCGGGAACCACGAACATGTTGCGCTGGCCCCGGTCCCTCAGTCCATCCAGGAACATGTCGTTGACGGTCCCCGTGGGCAGGGCGTGGCAGCCTTCGCAGCTCACTTCGCCCACGACCGGACTGTGCAGGTACTGTTCTTGCCCCCGTACGGCCGAGAGCGAGCGGGGCGGCTCGACGATCGGATCGAAGCGAGTCGCCACGGGATCGTCCACGAGCACGCGCTCCGGATGCTGAAAGGGATTGGCGGGATTCTGAAGGGAGAAGATGTACGCCTGAAAGTGCTCGAACTCCCCTCCTTCACCCCCCAGCGGCTGCCCTCCCAGCAGCCCATCGAAGGCCACGTCGAAGTCCGCAAAGGCCCGCTCCCCACGCCAGTGGAAGGGCCCCGTCGGTTCGATCCCGCGCAGTCCCTGGGTGGTCATCGGCCCCTTGTCGTCGAGGGGCTGATCGCTCAGGTTCCAGACCAAGAAGTCCTGCAACCCCTCGACGTGACAGCTCTCGCAGGAGGCGTTCTGAAAGCGGCTGTTGTCCGCATCGAAGAAGATCTTCCGCCCCGCCCGCAGCCCGGCCTCGGTCGGATCGAAGCCCAGGTCCAAGACGCCCACCAACGGGTTGCCGTAGGCTCCGATCGAGTGCACCCGCACCTCGTTCGTACCCCAACAATGCACGAAGAGAACCTGCAGAGCCTCGTGATAGAGCAAGCCACGGGGTATCGAGCCGTCGGGCAGGTCCCACTGGGTCACGCTCCGTCCGGACGCATTCAGGATGCGCACGTTGTCCGTGGATGCTCCGACGCAGAAGGCGAACTGCGAGTCGGCGAAGGCCAGGCCGTAGGGCTTGCCCAGGGCGAATCCGGGCTCGAAGTCGAGCTCGGGCGTCGCCGGGTCGACGTCGTCCAGGGAAACGAACTCGTGCAGGGTGGCCGGGGGAGCTCCACGCGCGGGCAGGTCCACGAGCGTGAGCCGGTTGCGGATGAAGTCCCCCCGCAAGCTGGGCTCGTCCGGGCGGCCGGGATCCTGGTTGTGGGCTTCGGTGTTCAGGACCCACAGCTTGCCCGTAACCGGATGGACTCCGTGGGCGAACAGGTTCGTCCCCACTCCGGTGGCGGCCACCTCGACGCGGCCGGAGAAGGGCTCTTCCCCCGGCACCAAGCGAAAGACATCTTCGTCGGGCAGCCCGACCTGGGCCACGCTCGGATCGGTCAAGTCGAGCACGGCCCCTTCGCGGCCCGCCTGCACGACGCCCAGACGCGGATCCCCCATCGCCAGCGTGTTGTTGCCCGACATCATGGGCGTCACCAGCACGTCGTCTCCGGCCTGCGAGAGGAACAGGAGGTGACGCGCCGTGTCGATCTCGAACCTGTCCCGCACGGACATCGTCAGGAGGTCGACCTCGCAAACGACGTCCCAGGCCGAGCAGGAGACGTACAGCCGATCACCGAGAACCAGGGCTCCCGCCGGCTCCGGAGGGAGAGCCAGGAATCCGAGCATGCGGCCCGTGCTGGGCTGGAAGCGGGTCACCCCATGGGTGCCGCGCGTGATCACCAGCAGCTCCTCGTGCCCGTCGACACTCGACTTCCAGTACGCCACCGAGACAGGCCCCCAGGGAACCTCGAAGGTGGAGCTGGGACGTCCGCTCAGATCATCGAAGGCCTGGACCTGACTCCCGTGGCTGTTGACGGCGTACAGCACCGTCCTTGCCGAGTTCATCACCATCGGATTGACCGGTGCGAACAGAAGGTCCACGTTCGTTCCTTCCACGCGGTCCAGCACGGCGTAGTCGCCCCGCAGCGGCTGAGGCTCGGCCACGTCCACGTGGCGCCCCCCCCGGAGTCCAGCGCCGACCTGGGGGGAGAGACAGAGCGCGAGCGCGCAAGCACCGGAGAGAGAAAGCATGGGGAAGCAGACTGGCCCAGGGCCCAGCCCACACTTCACCTTGCACCGACTCTCGCTATCGCGCAACGCGCACTCCTTTCCACCGCACGGGCGCGGGAAAGAAGTTCCGTACCTACTCGAAGGAGATCGTGGCGCGCTCGATCGAGACGGGCATGCCCTGGATCCGCCCGGAGTAGCGGCCCAGGGAACCGATCAGGTCCAGGACCTCGTAGCCCTGCACGAGCCGGCCAAAGGCCGAGTGCTGGAGGTCGAGATGCTCGGCGGCGTCCAGGGTGATGAAGAACTGGGAGCCTTCTCCGAGGGATCCAACCGCGGCCGAGCTCACGACGCCGCGCCGCCCGTGGGAGAACTCCTTCGCCACCTCGAGGTCGAGGGTGTAGCCCGGACCTCCACCTCCC
>JAUIEE010000451.1 GCA_030428965.1 bacterium
GTGACGGGCCAGGGAGTCGTCGGGGTTCAGGTTCTCGAAGATGTAGACGTGCTCGACGTTCACCTGATCCACGTCCAGCTCCTTGGCGAGCTCGATGAGCCGCGGGAGCTCGGTCACGTTGCGCCACTGGAGGATGTGGTTGAAGTGCAGCCGCGGACGGAACTCGTCGGGGCCGAGGGCGTTGCGGGCCTCGTTGAAGAGGCGGATGTTCTGCAGGACCCGATCGAACTTCGCCCGGCGGCGGATGGCGTTGAATACGGGCTCACTGGCGCCATCCATCGAGATCGTGAGGGTGTCGGTGGCCGGGATCAAGCTCTCGATGAGGCCGGACTTGGAGAGCGGCATGGCGTTGCTCGTGATCGAGCCGCGCACGCCGTAGCTCCGCATGAGGTCGAGCTCCTCGAAGATCGAGCGCGAAACCAAGGGTTCTCCGGTGACCGAGAGCGCGATCGTGCGCAGGTGAGGGAAGAGCTCGTGGGCCACCCGTTCGAAGCGCGCCATGCCCATATCGGGCAGGGTCATGTTCTCCACGTCGTCCAGCTGCTTGAAGCACATCTGGCACGTCAGGTTGCACTTGTGCGTGTTGCCGACCGTGACGAAGGTGGGGTAGGCGCTGCACACCTCCGGTCGGTCGCGTTGATCGACCTCGGCCTTGGCGTCGTTCTCGGACTTGAGCGCTTCGAGCTCATCCAAGTCGAGCAAGCGATGGGCGGAGTCGGGAAAGCGCTCCATCCAGCGGGACAGGTGTGCCTGGTGGCGGCTCTTCGCGTCCTGGACCATGGGTTCGAGCGTAACACACCTCAGCCGGGCTTGGATCTCCCCGGCCGCGGCCCCCGGGCGGACGAAAATCCTTCTGCGCCTGGCCGCTCAGGCCGCGTAGCGAGCCTCTTCGTGGCGCCGGGTCGCTTGCTCGATCCTCGCCAGCCGTTCGGGCGGCAGGTCCAGGCTGCGAGCGCGCAGCAAGAGCTCCCGCGGGGTCTCGTGGGGACGGCGTTCGAAGAGCGCCCGCTTCAGCCCACGCTCGTAGGTCAAGACCGCGTCCGCCCTGCGGCGCGCCTGGCGCCTTTGCCACGCCAAGAGTGCCACGGCCAGGGCCACCAGCAGGAGAACGAGCAGGCCGGGACTCTTGCGCAGCTTCCCCAGCCCTCGGGCCGGAAGGCCCTTCGACCATCCTGCGAGGGCCGCCCGGCGCTCGGAGTCGAAGCTCTGCAGGCCCTTCCATCCGGCGGCGACATGGCTCTGCAAGCGAGCCCAAAGACCCAGCCCCTGGGAGGTCTCCGCGTTCCAGGGGCTCGCGTCCACGGCGTACCAGCCCACCGTCGGATCGAGGACCTCGACCCAGGCGTGGGCGTCGCGGGTTCCGAACTCGAGCACCTGTCCGCCTCCGTCCCAACGGGTGCTGCGGTAGCCCGTGACCACCCGGCAGGGAACGTCGAGGCTCCGCAGGAGGGTCGCCAGAGCGGACGCGAAGAACTCGCAGTGACCTCCGGCCGATCCCCGGAGGAACTCCTCGAGCGATCCGGCGGCCCCGGGGGTCCCCGGGGCCAGGTAGGTGTAGCTGCGCGCGAGGTGGTCACGGACGAGATCGACGCGATCGTGCTGATCGCCGTTCTCGGGGGCCCGTTCCGCCAGCCGCTGGGCGAGCTCGCGGGCCAGGGCGACACGATCGTTGTCCGGGAGCTGGAGGTAGGCCCGGAGGTTCTCGAGCTCTTGCGCCTCCCAGGTCCCGGCGGGCTCGACGTCCGTGGTCGGTGCGGCCAGGAGAACCTCGTAGCGCACGTCCCCCGGGGCCGAGGTGTCCACGGTCCCGTCCCTGCCCGTACGGAGCAGGCGACCCCGGTGTTCGGGGGCCAGGGTCAGACCCCGGGCCGTCAGCGGTAGGAACAGCTTTTCGGTTCCTTGGTCGAAGCGCAGGACGGCAACGCGCAGGCGCGCCCCTCCGACGTCCGTCCTTCGCTCCAGACCGCCAGGCGTCTTGTGCCAGGCAAGGGATCCCGCCCGAGCCGCCCTGGCCTGCTTGGGGCTCAGGGGGCGCCAGAGGGCTCCGTCCGTTTGACCGAGGGTGGCACCGCGCCAGAGGGGTGACACGCCCGTGGGCTCGCCCTCGAGCACGGTGACCTGCAGGGCCTTCTTGTTCGAGTCCGCGACGGGACCGCTCCTGTCGAGGACGAGCTCCTCGTTGAAGCCGATCTCGAGCTCGGGCGCGGGTCCCCCGGAGAGCTCGAACGTTCCGCTGAAGAAGGCCCTGCGCTCGAAGTCCCTGGGCCAGGCGACGAAAGCCAGCAGGCTGAGGGCCAGCAGGACCCCGGAACGACGCAGCCCGTCGATGACGAGGATCTTCGTGGTCTCCGGGGGCAGAGTCAGGCGGCCGCGGTGTGCGCTCAGCAATTGCAGCCCGATGACGAAACACGGCGCGAAGGCCAGGAACACCAGGGCGAAGCCGGCATCCTGCCCCATGTAGCCGGTGATGATGGCGATCAGGAAGGCGTTGAAGAAGAGGAGGTCGGGGCGCTGATTCGACCGCAGGTTGTTCAGAAGGTGCACCTGGCACAGCACGGCCAGGATGAGTCCGTCTTCGAGCACCGAGGCCAGGTTGGCCCTCAGGACGTGCCGCCCGAGGAGAACGGCAAAGGCAACCACGCCCGCGTTCCAGAGCATGCGGTAGCCGAGCTTCTCCCTGTAACGGGCGAGCCAAGGTGCGCTCAGGGTCAGCGCATACAGCGGCAGCAGCCGTTCGCTTGCGGTCGCTTCCGTCATGTGAACGAGGACCAGGTTCAGGAGAACCAGGGCCTGCATGCACCTGCGCAAGGCGCGCCGACTATCCATGGGCCAGCGCCTCCGGCAGCCTCAAGACCCGGGGCGAAGAGGGCGGAGGCCCGGGTGCCTGGGGGGGGAGAGCCTGGGCCTGGGCCAGAAAGCGCAAGAGCTCCCGCCAGGGACGTTCGCTGCTCCCGAAGGTGGCGCTCAGGTCCTGGGTGTGGAGGCACAGGGTCTCCTTGCCGCTGCGAGCAAGCTGCACCAGGGAGCTCACCGTGGCCAGGCAGGCCTCGAGACTCTCCGGATCCGTACGCCGGTCCAGAACCACCTCCAGGCCCTGCCCCCCGCCACCTTCCCACTCCTGCACCACCAGCTGTCCACGGCGGGCACTCGCGCGCCAGTGAACCCCCCGCAGGCCTTCCCCCTCGCGATGGTCCCGGAGCCCGGCAGGTTGGAGGTCCCCGCCAGGATCCAGGGATCCCCGGGAAAGGATCTCCTCCAGCGCCTCCCGCGCGCTGCGTCCTTCGATGGGCGTACCCGGACTGGGGAAGACCACCAGCTCCGTGGGCGGGTTCAGCGCAACCGTCCGTCGGGCTCTCAGCCAACCGAAGGGGTAGCGCGAGCTCAGCTCGGCGCTGCGAAGGGCATAGATGCCCCGTTCGAGGGGCGGTCCGCTGAGCCGCGTCGTCGCCCTGCCCTCGATCAGGGGCTCGTGCCCCTCGAGCCGCAGCCCGCCCGCAAGCTCGACGCGAAGGTCCAGCTGGTACCCGCGCTTCCCGCCGGTCGACAGGGTGGCCTCCAGCTGGGGCAGGGTGCCCGAGGCCACAGGCTCGCTGCTCTCCAGGCGCAGAGCCACTCGACGAAGGTTGCGCAGGCTCGCCAGAGCTTCCACCGTCCAGAGCAGGCAGAGGAAGGAGAGCAGGAGGAAGAAGAGATTCGAGTACGGGGAGGCGAAGAAGGCCCCGACCATGGCCAGGGTGAAGAGCAGGCCGTGGAAACCGAAACGGGTGAGGCGCACGCCTACAGGTCGACCGGGGTCATCGCCACGACCTCGTCCACCAGGCTGCGGGCCTCACCACCTCCCCGCAGGAAGACGCGGTGGCCCAGGATGGGGCCGGCCAGGGCCTTGAGGTCGTCGGGAAGGGCGTAGTCCCGACCGAGCAACCAGGCCCGTGCCCGGGCGCCTTGCATCCAGGAGATGGCGGCCCTGGGACTCACTCCGAGCTGAATCGACCCGTGACGGCGGGTGGCCTCGACGATGCGGTAGGCGTAGTCGATCAGGGGCTCGCTC
>JAUIEE010000452.1 GCA_030428965.1 bacterium
TGCCTGCCGGTGCCCGCGTGCTCGAGATCGGTGCCGGGACGGGCTGGCAGGCGCGGGAGCTCGAAAGGCACGGCTTCGAGGTACGCGCGGTCGACCTGGAGGACAGCTCCTACCGCGAGGAGCGGGTCCACGCGATCGACGTCTACGACGGACACCACCTGCCCTTCGAGGACGCGAGCTTCGACGTCGTCTTCAGCTCGAACGTGCTCGAGCACATTCCCCACGTCGAGGCCTTCCAGGACGAGGTCCATCGTGTCCTGACCAGGGACGGCCTGGCCGTCCACGTCCTCCCGACGAGCGCCTGGCGCTTCTGGACCACCGTCGTCCACCCCTTCCAGGTGGGGCGCCTGGCCCTACGCAAGTTGATCGGGAAGAAGCCCCGTCCCAGCGACTCGGCCCCGGCACGCACCCCCTCGGCCAGGCCGACGCGACACACCCCGGCCTCGATCCTGCGGGCCTTCGTTCCGCCGCGGCACGGCGAGGCCGGCAACGTCCTCACCGAGCTCTACTACTTTCACCGCACCCGATGGGTCGGCCTCTTTCGTCGCACGGGCTGGCACGTCAGCGCGACCCCATCGATCGGCACCTTCTACACCGGCTGCGCCCTGCTGGGACCGAGCCTCTCCCCCGCGGCGCGCAGGCACCTGGCACGCTTCCTCGGTAGCGCCTGTCGGATCTACCTCCTGCGCAAGGCCACTCCCCAGCGAACGCCTGCCGCCAAGAGCGCTGCGGCGAGCGCCTAGAGACGCCAGAAACGCACGTCCCCCGGCAAGCGGTCCGGATCCAGTGTCCAGGTCAGGTCCACCAGGACACGTGCCCCCGAAGCCTCCAGCAGCCCGCGCGCCTCGTCGGGCAGCCCCGGGTGAGCCACGGCCAGCAGCACGGCATCGAGTCCCGTCAGATCCTCGAGAGCGTGCAGCTCCAGACCGTGCTCCGCCCCAGCGGCCTCGGGGCTGGCCAGGGGATCGCGCACGAGGCAGCGAACCCCGTACTCCTCCAGCTCCGCGACGACGCCCGGTACGCCGGAGTTGCGCACGTCGGAGGTGCCCGCCTTGTAGGTCAGCCCCAGCACGGCGGTCCGTGCCCCCCGAATCTCGAGTCCTTCCGCGGAGAGCAGCTTCACGAGCTGCGACGCCACCACGCTGCCCATGCCGTCGTTGATGCGTCGTCCGGCCAGGATGACCTGAGGATGGATGCCCAGCTTCTCGGCCAGGGCCGTCAAGTAGTACGGGTCGACGCCGATGCAGTGACCACCGACCAGGCCGGGCCGAAAAGCATGGAAGTTCCACTTGGTCGAAGCTGCGTCGATCACGGCCTTCGTGTCGATCCCCAGCCGGTCGAAGACCAGGGAAAGCTCGTTCATCAGGGCGATGTTCAGGTCGCGCTGGACGTTCTCGATCACCTTGGCGGCCTCCGCCACTCGGATCGAGTCCACCGGGTGCACGGGTGCCTCGAGCACCTCGCCGTAGCAGGCCGCCATCACGTCCAGGGTCGCGCGATCCTGGGCAGCGATCAGCTTGGGCGTGCGCTCGAAGGTGTGCTCGCTGTCCCCCGGATTGATTCGCTCGGGCGAGTACCCGAGGAAGAAGTCCCGGCCCGCGACCAGTCCCGACTCCTGGCACAGGAGCCGCGCACAGACTTCCTCGGTGACCCCCGGGTAGACGGTCGACTCGAAGACGACGATGTCTCCTGCCCGAAGATGAGCCCCCACGATGCGCGCGGCCGACGAGAGTGGCCCCAGATCAGGCCGACGCTGGGCGTCGATCGGCGTGGGCACGGTGACGATGTAGAAGTCCCGGTCCGCCAGGCGATCCGGATCGGCCGTGACGTCGAAGGTCTCCCCGGCGAGCTCGTCGGTCCGGGCAGGGTTGGTGTCGAAACCGACAACGTCGGGGAAACGCCGGGCAAAGGCGCGTGCCACGGGCAAGCCCACCTGCCCCAGACCCAAGATCGCGATCCTACGCATGGATGACCCCCCGGGGCCGTTGGTCCGGGACCATAGCTGCGCTCCGAGAGAGACGAAAGGCAGCCAGGGAAACTCTTGTCATCCGGGGAGAACGAGGCATCGATAAGAGAAGTTTCCTCTGTTATTTCAACATGCCCCTCGAACGTGCATTTCTTTCTCCGCCCCGAAAAGGGTACCGAGGTTGCCATCGAGTCGGGGCTTGGACGAACGCACGGGCTCGACCTTCCTTCCGAGTTACGAAGCCTGCTTTTTTGCACCCTACTAGCGGGCTCCGCTAGGCATGGAGGTTGCTTTCCGGCATCCTCCGACGAGGTACAGGCCCCCGTGAAGCGCTCACGCGGGGTCTCGTTCAGGCAGGACTTACGATTCCACGGCTCGGCAGCCGATAGGGGACAGGACGCTCGCAGACCGGTCCTGACTCCCCCGGCGTGCACAAGGGTCGATTCGGAGAACGATGACGCAGCCCAGTACGACGGAGCCCGAGCACAAGCAGCCAAGACGGTCCGGAGGAGCCCTCCAGGGACCCAAGCCATCGCTCTCGGGACTCATGGGGGAGTCTTTGCCCCATCCGGCCCCCCTGGGGCTCCGCCCGAGCGTTCGTGCCCCTCGATCGAGACAGGCGCCGCTCGAAGAGCTCCAGGCCCCCCGGGGCGCCTACGCCCGCTGGGGCAAGCGCGCCCTGAACCTGTCGCTTCTGATCGTGACGCTCCCCTTGGCCCTGGCCCTGGCCTTCCCCATCGCTCTCGTCAACTGGTTCATCTTCGGGGACGTCCGCCGGATCCTCTACTGCCAGCCGCGCGTCGGCTACCGGGGCAAGGTGTTCTCCATCTTCAAGTTCCGCACGATGCGGCAGGCCTCGGGCGACGCCTTCGACTCCTGGAAGGAAGGCCACGATCGACTGCGGGTGACCCGCTTCGGCCGCCTGCTGCGCAACACCCACCTGGACGAGCTGCCCCAGCTCCTGAACGTGCTGCGGGGCGAGATGGACTTCATCGGCCCCAGGCCGGAGATGATCGAGATCGATCAGTGGGCCTCCGCCCACGTTCCGGGCTTCGCCGATCGCAACGTCGTCCTTCCAGGCATCACCGGCCTGGCCCAGATCACCCAGGGCTACACGGGCATGGACGAGGACGCCTACGGGCTCAAGCTGTCGGCGGACCGCTACTACTGCCAGCATCTCTCCCTGCGCCTGGACCTGGAGATCCTCTTCCGCACGGGTCTTTGGATGATCCGGGGACGGGGCTGGCGCTGGCAGGGTCCCCGCCGGGAAGGCGGCGAGGGCGAAGCGTCCGCAGCCGGCGGCGAGTAGGAGCCGGACCGGCCTCCCGGGGCGCGGACCGCTCTGTGGCCCAGCCCCACCTGCGCCCTGGACCACGGCCTTCGTCGGGGCCTCGCCACCCGGAGAACCAGATCGCAGTCCACGGGCGATAGGTCGCAGGACGTGCACTAGGATGACCCCATGGATCGATCCACGGGTTTCGTCTTCCACACCGATTGCCTGGCCCACGACACGGGCCCAGGGCACCCCGAGCGGCCCCAGCGCCTGCAGGCCATCCTCGACCGCCTCGAAGAGTGCGGCCTGTTGGAAGAGGTCGAACGGCTGAGCCCCAGGGAAGCACGGCCCGAGGAAATCGCCGGCCCCCACAGCGAGCCCCACATCGAGCGCATGGCCTCCGCCCCGCCCGGACCGATCGACGGGGACACGTGGTCGTCACCGGGCTCCTTCCGCGCGGCCAAGCTCGCGGCCGGTGGAACGCTCGACGCCATCGACCGGGTCTGGGATCGCCGCTGGCAAAACGCCTTCTGCGCCCTGCGCCCCCCCGGACACCACGCCGAAGAGGACCAGGCCATGGGGTTCTGCCTGTTCAACAACGTCGCCGTCGCCGCGCACTACCTGCGGCGAGAGAAGGGCGTCGACCGGGTGGCTATCCTGGACTGGGACGTTCACCACGGGAACGGCACCCAGCACCTGTTCGAGGAGGACCCGTCCGTCTTCTACGCGAGCCTGCACCAGTGGCCGCTCTACCCGGGCACAGGTGCGGCCAGCGAGCGGGGCCGGGGGGCCGG
>JAUIEE010000453.1 GCA_030428965.1 bacterium
TGGGTTCCCCGGCAACCAGGGTCACCCCCTCGGGATACTCCAGGTGCAACACGGCGCCCTGAGGGGAGGGCGACAGTCCGGTGGGCAGCCAACCGCGGTTGCGGACCCGGGCTCGCAGGAAGGAGACGCCTTCTTCGCGGGTCGCGTCCCGGATCTCGATGTCCAGCTCGGGAAGCCCCCGTGCCAACTCCAGCACGAAGGTGTCCATCCCTTCCAGGGCGCGCGGCAGGGCCTGGCGCGGCGGATTGAAGCACGTCAGGGGCTCCCAGCCGCCGACGAGACCCCGCAAGCCGTCCTCCAGGTCCACCGGCTGCCAGTCCGCGAACCCGATCCCTCCACGGGTGTCGTCCAGCCACGCGGCCCAGGCCCGCTCACGGTCGGGCGTATCCGACACCACGATCTCCCCCTGGTCCCAGATCCCGAAGCGTCCCTCGCGGACGTACGTCTGGGCCGCGCGGGGATCCCGTTCTATCTGCGGCCCCCAGACCCCGACCTCCACGGCCAGAATCCCCAGGGCAGCGTAGAGCCAATCCACGGCCGCACCGGGCTGGGCCGTTCCGCGAGCGCCGTAGAGGGAGACGGCCTCGTCCTGGGGCCGTGCGCTCGCCCGGGCAAAGGCCTCGGCCACGCGCTGGAACACAGGTTGGTCCACCTCGAAGGGCAGGTCCACGAGTCCTTCCCCGGCCGGCAGTCCACCGGGGGTGGCCACCAGACCATGGGCGCCCTGGAACACCAGGGCCAGGGCCGTGCGGCGGGAAAGGGCCAGATCCGCCAGGGCACGCGTCGTCGGCTCCGACAACGGCCAGGCTCCCGAGGCAACCCCGTGCCAGGGGCCGCGCCAGTTCATGGGGAAGTTGCTGTCCAGGAAGACTCCACCGACCGCGTCCTCGTTGAAACGACCGTCGCCGTCGTCGTCGCGCCCTTCCCGGGTCAGGGAGTAGCGCGGCGAGTCGCCGGGTAGCGCAGGACGGAGGAAGCGCGGGTCCACGCAGCGCGCCCACGGGCCTTCCGGATCCTCGATGAGCAGGTCCAGCACGAACCCGTCGCCGTCCATGTCGTCGGGCCCGTCCTCGTCGAGCACCCCGTCGCCGTCGTCGTCGACGGCGTGGTCGTTGCGCCCTTCCCCGCTTCCATGGGCCACCCAGCGAGCCAGGCCGTCGGGGTTGGCCCAGGGCACGGCAACGAAGGTGACCGAGGGCGGCAGCTTCTCCGGACTCTGGAGCAGCGAGCTCACGACACTCAGCACCGCTTCAGTACCCGCCGCGGAACGGCCGTCGAGGCCGCCCAAGAGGAGAACCGTGCGTCGCTTCGCCAGGGATTCGGGACCCCGTCCACCGAACTGGATGGCGTGCACGGGACGGCCCCCCGAGCTGCGGGCGAGATCGACCGGCTCGGCGAGCCCGCTACCGAACCAGCCCTCGATCAGCTTCTCCGCTTCCTCGAAGCTGTGGTAGCGCGGCTCGCTCGCGGCCTCCTCGTCTTCTTCGCCGTCGACGGAGGCCTTCGCCGATTCGCCTTCGATCGAAGGGGTCGGCTCCTGGGCCTCGGGCCGGCCAAGGCCGCCGAAGGGTCCAGAGCACCAGACGAACAGGAAGATCAGGAGCTGCGTGAGCGAACGTTCCATGGAGCAACAGCTTGGATCGAACCCGGATTCTTCCCCAACCCGCCGGGGCTGGGTTCGGGTTCCCCCCTATTTCTTCATCGGCCGGCCGTCGCGCCGGCTCCAAGCCGATCTTCCGATTCCCTCTTCGCCTCCGGCGGCGCCGTCGGAATCAGCTCGACCTGGGGCTCGTCGTCGGGCTTCTTGGAAGCCGCGCGCAGCTCAGGAACGAACTCGTCCACATCGGAAAGCTCCACGTTGACCACGTGGGAGACCCCCCGGACCTGCATGGTCACCCCGTAGAGCAGCTCGCAGGCCGCCATCGTGGCCTTGTTGTGGGTCACGATGACGAACTGGGTGCCGCCCAGGGAGTGGCTCAGCATGGTCAGGAAGCGGCCGATGTTCGCATCGTCGAGGGCTGCGTCGACCTCGTCGAGCACGCAGAACGGACTGGGCCGGGCCCGGAAGATCGCGAACAGGAGCGCCAGGGCCGTCAGCGTGCGCTGACCGCCCGAGAGCAGGGTGATGGGCAGGGTCTCCCGGCCGGGGGGACGCGCCGTGACGTCGATGCCCGCCTCGAGCACGTCCTCGCCCTCGGCCAGGGTCAACTCGGCCTTCCCGCCCCCGAAGAGCTGGCGGAAGATCGTCCGGAAGTTCTCCTGCACCTCGGCGAAGGTCTCGAGGAACAGCCTCTCGCTCTCCTGGTTCAACTTGCGAAGCGTGTTCTCCAGAGCACGCCGGGACTCGTCCAGGTCCTTCTTCTGCGAGAGCAGGAAGTCCAGACGTTCGGACACCTCCTGGAGTTCCTCGACCGCTTCGATGTTCACGTTGCCGAGCTTGTCCAGCTGGGTGCGCAGCTCCCCCACCGTCTTCTCGAGCTCCTCGGCGGCGTCGGGCTCGGCCAGCTCGGGATCGGGCTCGAAGCCGACGAGCAGCTCGCTCGCCTCGAGATCGAAGTCCGACGAGGCTCGCCTCTCGATCTCCTCGTGCAGGAGCTCGAGCTTCTGGCGTTCGAGTCGCCGCTCCGCAACCACGGCCAGGAGAGCCTCGAGCTCGGCCGTGATGGCCTCCGAACCCTTGCGCAACTGATCGATCGCCTCGCGGCCGGCACGCTCCCTCTGGCGCATGTCCGTCAAGCGCTCTTCCAGCTCACCGCGTCGAGCCAGGAGCTCGTCGCGCGTCTTCAGCAACTCCTCCGCGTCCACTTCGCCCTTGGCCGCGTTGTCCGCGTGCTGGGCGCAGAGGCGCTGTGCGCGTTCGTGCTCGAACTCGGTTTCCTTGGCCGCCTGGGCCAGATCGTCCCGGCGCCGGCGAGCCGCCTCCATCTGCTCGTGCAGACGGGTCTTCTCGACGCGCGCGCTACCGGCGTCCCGCGCCAGGCTCTCCAGGTCTTCCGATCGGGCCTCGAGCTGCGCCTCGAGGGTCTCGAGGCGTTCCTTGGCCTCGACGTGCTCCCCCTCGACGCCGACCAGCTGTTCCCGCGTGGTCGCCAGCTCTTCCTGGGTACGTCGCTCTTCGGCCTGCACCCCCGAGAGTTCCCGCTCCTGAACCTGCACGTTGCGCAGCAGGTCCTCCTGGCGCGCCCGATGGGCCTCGCTCGCGGCCCGGGCCCGGGCCCGTTCCTCCCTCTTCTGCCCCAGGGCCGAGCGCACCTCGGCCTGTTCCTGCTCCAGGTTCTCCAGGGCGAAAGCCACCCCGTCGAGCTCGCTACGGGCGTCCCCCAGTTCGAGCGAACGCCGCTGGTGGAGCCTGGCTGCCCTCTACACGCTGACGATCTACGCGGCGGCGTACTACGTCCAGTTCGTCCTCACCGCCCTGTTCGAGCGCGGCTGGTTGGTCAATACCCTGGCCGCCTTTTTCCTCCTGGTCGGGGTCACACTGGGAATCGTCGCGGTGCGCCACGGTTCCAGTTGGCGAGAACTCTGGCTCTTGCCGGCCGCAGCCCTGCCCTACGGCTGGCTCTGGGTCGAACTCGAGGTGATCCAGGAACGGGTCCACCTCGTGCAGTACGGCGTCCTTGCCGCCCTGCTCCTGCTTGCCCTCGAAGCGCGTCGGCGACGCCTCGGTCGAGGACACCCCTACCGCCATGCCTTCTGGTTGAACGCTCTGGCGGGCTGGGGCGACGAAGGCGTGCAGGCGATCTTGCCGAACCGAACCTACGACCTGCGCGACGTCGTCCTCAACGCCGTGAGCGGTGGTCTCCTCTTGACCATGATCTGGCTGCGTCGTCGACTGCGTGGCGACGAAACCGAAGCCTCCGAGCCTTCCCAGGCTGTCGATCTGCCATAGAATAGGTTCTCCAACCTCGCACGGAGGATTCGCGTCCTGGATATCGGCTCGCTGCTCGACGACAAGTACGAGATACAGAATCGCCTGGCCACCGGCGGCATGGGGGACGTGTATCTCGTTC
>JAUIEE010000454.1 GCA_030428965.1 bacterium
CCGATGGCTTCCAGGTTGATCGCGATGCGATGGTCGCTGGAGGGGTCCTCGATGCGTAGCTGGGCTGCGACGCCGTTTTGGATCAGGCCCTCTTGCCCGAGGAAGGTCTCGAAGGCGAGCGGGCGACTGGCCTGGGGGAGCTGGAACTGGCGCACGCGGTTGAGGCGGCCGAACGAGGAGCGGAAACGGCCCAGGCGCACCCGTCCCGACCAGCCGTCCCCCTGGAGCCACTCGAGCTCCTCCAGGGAGACGAAGCCCTCCTGGATGCGCGCTTCGTAGTCGCTGACCGGATCCGAGCGCAGGCTCGCGATCACGAAGGCCTCGATGCCCGGCCCGAGGGGAGCGCCCAGGTCCACGTCGACCTGACGCAGGCGGATGCGGTCGTCGATCTCGCGGCCCTCGTCGTCCAGCCGTGGATGGTCGTCCTTGCTCCCGACGCCGTTGGCTTGCACCGTGACGCTCAGGAAGTCGAGCCAGGAGCCGCTCGAGCTCTGGGGCCCTTGCCCCTCTTCCAGCGCGGACAGGCGGTTCTCGAGCGCTTCGATCTGCTTCTCGTAGGCGCTGACCTTCGACTGCAGGGCCCCGCGATCGGGGGACGCGGGCCCGTCGGCCGTGCCCTGGACGAGCAAGAAGCAGAGTAGGTCGAGCATCGCGTCTCTTCCCCCGGGAAGAGGGCTGGGACTATACCCCCGCGGCCCGGGCGGGCGCAGTCAGAAAGAGCCGGCCGGTAGCCCTTCGAGGACCTCGCGCAGGGCCGGCGCCAGGTTCTCGGCCAGCTTGCGATGACCCTCCGCGGTGGGGTGCAGCCCGTCGGGGAGATTCAGGCGGGCGACCCCGCCCACTCCCTCCATGAAGAAGGGCACGTAGGGGACGTCGAGCTCCTCGGCCAGGTCGTCGTAGATCGCCTCGTAGCCCGAGGCGTACTCCGGTCCGTAGTTGGGCGGAATGCGCATGCCGAGCAGGAGCGGAACGGCTCCGCTCTCCTCGATGCCGACCAGGATGCGTCGGAGGTTCTCGTAGATGCTCTCGAGGGGAGTGCCTCGCAGCCCGTCGTTGCCGCCGAGCTCGACCACGACCACCGCCGGCGACTGGCGCAGGATCCAGTCGAGGCGCCGGACGCCGCCGGCCGTCGTGTCCCCGCTGACGCCTGCGTTGAGCAAGCGGAAGGGCCGGCCGTCCTCGGACAGCTCGCGCTGCAGGACGGCGGGGAAGGCGTCGTCCTTGGGGAGGTGCAGGCCGGCGCTGATGCTGTCCCCGAGGAACGCCACGAGCGGACCCTCTTCGACCTCGGCCGTCCTCGTCTTCGGTACCGTGGTGCCGGGCCCGGGCTCCGGCGGCTCGTTCCCGCAGGCGAGAGCGAAAAGACCCAGTAAGGCCGCGACGTTGCGAAGAAGAAGGGCGCGCATCTGACCTTCCATACACTAAGTTCGAGTCGCGACCAGCCCCCACGTCGACTTTCGGAGCGCCGCCCCTGCCCATGGAAACTCCCCGTATCGCTTGTCGAGGTTTGAGTCGGGTCCTCTCTTCCGGCGGGAAGGCGCTGACCATCCTCGACGGGGTGGACCTCACCCTCGCGCCCGGGGAGTTCGTGGCCGTCCTGGGCCCCTCGGGCAGCGGCAAGTCCACCCTGCTCGCGCTCCTGGCCGGTCTCGACCGCCCCAGCTCCGGCGACGTGCGGATCGACGGGGTCAACCTCGGGGATCTCGGCGAGGACGAGCTGGCGCTCCTGAGGCGGCACAAGCTGGGTTTCGTGTTCCAGTCCTTTCAGCTGCTGGAGAACCTCACGGCGCGCGAGAACATCCTGGTGCCGCTCGAGCTGGCCGGAGTGAGCGGCGCGCGGGAGAGGAGCGATCTCCTGCTCGAGCAGGTCGGGCTCGCCGAGCGGGGCCATCATTACCCCGCCCAGCTCTCGGGGGGCGAGCAGCAGCGGGTAGCCCTGGCCCGCGCGTTTGCGGCCCAGCCGGCGATCCTGCTGGCGGACGAGCCGACCGGAAACCTCGACAGCAAGACCGGTGAGCACGTGCTCGAACTGCTCATCGAGCTCTGGCGGGACCAGGGCACCACCCTGGTGCTGGTCACCCACGACGAGCGCATCGCCGAGCGGGCGCCCCGCCGGATTCACCTGCGCGACGGCAAGATCGAACGTGACGAGTCGCGCGCGGAGCCGGTCGCTTGAAGCCGAGCCTGGTGTGGACCCTGATGCTGCGCGAGTCGCGCGGCGCCCGGGGCCGGCTGTTCTTCTTCACCGCCTGCATCGCCATCGGGGTCGCGGCGGTCGTCGGCGTCTCGGGTCTGGCCGCGGCGGTGGACGAGGGCATTCGCAGCCACTCGCGGGAGCTCCTGGCCGCCGACCTGAGCGTCTCCGGCCGCAGCCCTCTGCCGCCCGAGCTGGACGGGTTCTTTCCCTCCGAGCTGGAGCTCGGGCGGACCAACGTGCGCGAGCTCGCCACGATGGCCTCGACCCCGGGGGAGACCGGCGTGAGCCGACTGGTCGAGCTCAAGGTCATCGACGGCGAGTTCCCCTTCTACGGCAACCTCGAGCTGGATCCGCCGGGGAGCCTGTTCGAAGCGCTGTCGGCGGAGACGGCGGTGGTCGCCCCCGAGCTGCTGGGTGCCCTGGGCCTCGAGGTCGGAGACCCGCTGCTCGTGGGCGGGGAGAGCTTTCGGGTGGTGGCCTCCGTTCTGGGGGAACCCGATCGACTCGACTTCTCCCTCTCCCTCGGACCGCGCGTGTTCCTGAGCGACGCGGGCCTCGAACGCACGGCGCTGCTGGGAGTGGGCAACCGGGTGCGCTACCGGGCCCTCTTTCGCTTTCCCGAGAGCGTCTCCGGCCGGGAGCTCGAGGACTGGGAAGAGCGGCTCGAAGAGCAGCCCGAGCTGGCCTACTTCTCGGTGCGCACCCACCGGGACAGCCAGTCGCGGGTCTCGCGCTGGATCGACCGGGTCGAGAACTACCTGGGGCTGGTGGCCCTGCTCTCCCTGATCCTGGGGGGCATCGGCGTGGCCCAGGTGGTGCGGATCTGGATCGCGAGCCGGGTCGAGTCGATCGCCGTGCTGCGCTGCATCGGACTGAGGCCGGCCGACGTCCTGACCCTGTACCTGGGGCAGGTCCTGCTGCTCTCCCTTCTCGGCAGCGGCCTCGGAGCGCTGGCCGGCTCCTCGGTTCCCTTCCTGCTGCCACGCCTCGCCCCGGAGTTCCTGCCCGAGCGCCTCGTGCTGGGCTGGCAGCCCGGCGCGATCGCGCAGGGCGTCTTCCTGGGCGTCGCCATGGCCTTGCTGTTCAGCCTGCCCGCCCTGACCGCGGTCTGGCGAGTCTCGCCGGCCCGGGTCCTGCGGCAAGAGGCCGAGCCGCTGCCCGTGCCGCGGGCCATTCGCTGGGGAGCGATCACGGCCCTGTTCACCGGCGTGCTCTTCACCGCCTGGGCCCAATCCGACTCGCTGGTCGTGGCCCTGGCCTTCACAGGTGGACTGGCGCTCCTGGGCCTGGCCTTCGCCCTGGGCGCCCGACTGCTGGTCGGGCTCTCGCGCCGCTTGCCGCGCGCCCGGCTGCACCCTTATTTGCTGCACGGCATCGCCGGGCTGGGACGCCCCGGTTCGGGAACCGTCGGTGCCATTTCCGCCCTGGGGCTCGGGATCATGGTCGTTCTCGCCATGTCCCTGGTCGAGGGGCGCTTCTCCCGGGAGTTCGAGACGGCTCTGCCCGAGGACGCCCCGACGACCTTCCTCGTGGACATCCAGCCGGACCAGTGGGAAGGGGTGCGCTCGGTCTTGCGCGAGCACCTCGACAAGTACTCGGGCGACTTCAAGCAGTTCGAGAAGATCAAGCAGTTCAAGGTGATCACCGAGGAGTTCACCGTCGAGAACGGGCTGCTGACCCCGAAGATGAGCGTGAAGCGCCGCAAGGTGATCGAGAAGCACCAGGCGGACCTCGACGGGCTCTACTGACCCCATTCGGAGTCCCCACCGCGAGGGTCCTGGGACCACACCTGGGCTCG
>JAUIEE010000455.1 GCA_030428965.1 bacterium
GTCTGGAAGGGCTTGCCCTGGATCTTGGTCAGGGAGATGAATTCGTTCTGGGGGTACTCGCTGCGCAGGATGCGGGCCAGCTGTCCGGAGTTCAGTTCCGGGACCAGGATGGCCTTGTAGCGCGCGAAGACGTCTTCCAACCCGCTGGGCAGCGGCCACAGGTGGCGCATGTGCATGTTGGCGACGGACAGGCCGGCCGCACGCATGCGATCGGAGGCGCTCTGGATGGAACCTGCGGTTCCGCCCCACCCCAGGACGAGAAGGTCTCCTTTCTCAGGCCCGCGAACCTCGGGGACCGAGATCGAGTTGCGCACGTTCATGACCTTCTCGTGACGCAGCCGAGTCATGGTCTCGTGGTTCTCCGGATCGTAGGACACGTTGCCGGTCAGGTCCTCCTTCTCCAGACCCCCGATGCGGTGCTCGAGCCCGGGCGTTCCGGGACGCACCCAGGGGCGCGCGCCCTGGTCGTCCCGGGCGAAGGGCAAGAACCCCTCGGCCTCGGTCCGGAAGGTCACGCCGAAGCCCTCGAGGGCGTCGAGGTCGGGCAGGCGCCAAGGCTCGGAACCGTTGGCGATGTAGTTGTCGCTCAGGAGAATGACCGGCGTCATGTAACGCACCGCGATGCGGCAGGCCTCGATGGCGCACTCGAAGGCGTCCGCCGGGGTGGAGCAGGCCAGGACGGGCATCGGCGCTTCACCGTTGCGGCCGAAGATCGACTGGTAGAGGTCGGTTTGCTCCACCTTGGTCGGCATCCCCGTGGAGGGGCCCGCGCGCTGGACGTTGACGATGACCATGGGGAGCTCGACGGAGATCGCGAGCCCCATGGCCTCGGTCTTCAAGGCCATGCCGGGCCCCGAGGTCGAGGTAACGCCCAGGCTCCCGGCGAAGGAGGCGCCCAGGGCGGCGCAGATGGCCGCGATCTCGTCCTCTGCCTGGAAGGTCGTCACGCCGAAGTTCTTGTAGCCGGCGAGCTGGTGCAAGAGGTCGGAGGCGGGAGTGATGGGGTAGGCCCCCAGGAACAGGTCGAGTTGCGCCAGTTGCGCGCCGGCGACGAGCCCCATGCCCAGGGCCTGGTTCCCCATGATGTTGCGGTAGGTGCCCGGCGGCATCGAGTCGCAGGGGTTGACCTCGTAACGGCCCTGGAACATCTCGTGGATGTCCCCGGCGTTGTAGCCGGACTTGAGCGCCTTCTGGTTGGCCTCCACCAGCTCGGGACGCTTCTTGAACTTCGCCGCCAGCCACTCGAGGGTCGGCTCGAGGGGACGACTGTAGAGCCAGTACATCAGGCCCAGGGTGTAGAAGTTCTTGCAGCGCTGAACTTCCTTGGTCGACAGCGGAGAGTCCGCCAGCGCCAGGGCGACGCGCTCGTTGATGTCGATCTCGATCAGGCGGTAGCCGTCGAGCATCCCGTCCTCGAGCGGATTCGTATCGAGCTTGGCCTTCTTGAGGTCCGCCTTCTTGAAGTTGCCCGTGTTCGCCACGACCGTGCCGCCGGGCTTGAGGTCCTTCAGGTTGACCACCAGCGCGGCCGGGTTCATGGCCACCAGCACGTCGGGGGCATCCCCGGGCGTGTGGATGTCGGCGCTGCTGAAGTGGATCTGGAAACCCGAGACCCCCGGTCGCGTGCCCGCGGGGGCGCGGATCTCGGCAGGGAAATCGGGCAGCGTCGCCAGATCGTTGCCCACCAGGGCCGAGGTGTTCGTGAACTGGTTCCCGGTGATCTGCATCCCGTCACCGGAGTCTCCTGCAAAACGGATCACGACCGTTTCCTGCTGTTGGAGGGGGAGGTCGGCGCCGGGTTCTTTCGTTTGCGTCATCGTGCTCCGCACCAAGAATCGGGCGGGCGGGAGGTGGAAAGGGAGGGCGGGAGAGAGGGCCAGAGCAGCCACGATCCGGGAACGGCGAGGGACCGCGCCCGGGAAATCGGCGATCATTCTGCCACGCACGGCGTGGAGACGCACCCCCCGGAGCGGCTTCTGCCCGGCTGGACGAGATTCCAACTTCCACGGCAATTGGGGTCTTTCAGAGGCCCGTCCCAGGGACCAGAATCCGGCAGCGATGGCCTCCCTCCGATTTTCGAGCTCATTCTCGGACGCCCGGGACTCCCGGGAAGCCGAGGGAGCGGCCTGGCACGAACTCGAAGCCGGCCTGGGGGGCGAAGTCCCGAGCCTGGTGGTCGCCTTCGCAACGCACCACCACGGCCCCATGCTCGAGGAGCTGGGGATCCGCCTCGCCCGACAGAGCGGGGCGCAGGCGGTCATCGGCTGTACGGCCGAGAGCGTGATCGGTCCTCACCGAGAGATCGAGAAGGGCCCCGGAATCGCCCTGTGGGCCGCCTCGCTTCCGGGAACCGACGTACGGTTCTTCGAGACCCAGGCGCACCAGGGTCCCGACGGCGAGCCCGAATTCTCCCGCTTTCCGGACGTGGGAGACACCGCCGAAGCTTCCGTCCTGCTGGTCGCCGATCCCTATTCCTTCCCGACCGACGCCTTCCTGGCCGAGTTCGATCAGCGCCTGCCCGGAGTGCCCATCATGGGAGGGATGGCCAGCGGCGCGACCAGCGCAGGTCAGAGCCTGCTCTTCACGGCCGACGGAGTGCGCGACAGCGGGGCCGTGGGCGTGGTGCTCGAAGGACCGGAGCTGGAGCTGTGCCCCATCGTGAGCCAGGGCTGCCGGCCGGTGGGTCGCCCCTGGGTCATCACGGCCTGCGAACGCAACCTGATTCGCAAGCTCGGAGGTCGCCCTGCCCTCGAAGTCCTGCTCGAGACCTGGAACGGGCTGCCCCCCGACGAGCAGAAGCTCTTCCAGGGGGCGCCGTTCATCGGCCTGGCCATCGACGCCAACCGGAGCGCCTTCCAGCGCGAGGACTTCCTCGTGCGCGGCATCATGGGTCTGCACCAGGCGAATCGCGCCGTGGCCGTGGCGGACTTCGTCCGTCGCGGACAAACGGTCCAGCTCCTGGTGCGGGATGCGGGCTCGGCCGACGAGGATCTGCGCCTGCTCCTGGCGCGCAACGCCCGGGACTCTTCAACCCAGAGCCCGATGGGAGCTCTGCTGTTCTCCTGCAACGGCCGCGGCAGTCGCATGTTCTCCGAGCCGGACCACGACGTGAGCTGCCTGCGCTCTTCGTTCGGAGAGGCCGAGGTTGCCGGCTTCTTCGCCGCCGGTGAGATCGGCCCGGTTGGAGGGCGCAACTTCGTGCACGGCTTCACGGCCTCGGTCGCCCTGTTCCGCGAACGCCGCTGAGGACAGGTGGTACGGGCCAGGGTAGGATCGCCCGGATGAAGCTCGGGCTCCTGAGCGTCTGGGGTGCAGGGCTCCTGTTGGCCACGGCCGGCTGCCAGGCTGCCTCGAGAACCCCCGTCTCCCCTTCGGACGCGGCCCACGCCGGCATGCGCGAGCGGGCCTCACGGGTCACGAGCCTGCCGCTGGATCTGGCCGAGGGCGAACGCCTGCGCCTGATGGACTTCGATGGGCCGCTGAACGTCCGCGCCATAGAAGGAGGCACCCCCAAGCTCGTGATGCACCTGGGAGTTCTCGCGCGCGACCGCGGCGCAGCGGTGGAAGGCCTGGCCCGCATCGGCGTCCGGGTCGAGAAGGACGGTGGCTTGCTGGAGCTACGGCTCGAGGTCCCCGAGGACGACTTCGCCCCCACCAACTCGAGCTACGACCTGTTCATCCCGCGCGGGATTCGCCTGTCCGTGCTCGGCTCCTCCGCCGGCGTTCGTGCCCTGGGCCCGCTCGCGGCGGCTTCGATCGAGACTTCCCACGGCGACGTCGACCTGCGCGATGTGGCCGGCAACGTCAGCGTCTCGACCGGAACGGGGGACATCGCCCTGGAACGCATCGAGGGCGACCACATCGAAGTGCGTCCCCGCTTCGGGGACGTCTCCCTGGAGCGTACGGTGGCCGACCGGCTCGTCTGCGTAAGCCGCCTGGGGGAAGTCCGCGTGCTGAGCTCGCGCGCACGGGTCGCCACCTTCACCT
>JAUIEE010000456.1 GCA_030428965.1 bacterium
CGCGCTGGGATCGGCCTGATCGAGCGCTGGATGACCGAGGAGTACTGATCCGGCCTCCGGCGCGCCCCTCCACGGCACGCTCCTGTTTCACCTGAACCTGTGCTACTCGTCCATCGAGGAGGAAGAGCGGGGGGACGTCGTGCGCCGGGCCTACCGACCTCTCCTGGGGCTGCTCGAGGAATTGCCCTGGCTGTGCCTGGCCGTCGAGGCACCGGGTCACACGCTCGAGATGCTGGGGGAGCTCGACCCGGAGTGGCTGGAGCAGCTTCGCGGTCGCATGGAGCAGGGCCGCGTCGAGTTCGTGGGATCGGGCGATACCCAGCTCATCGGCCCTTTGGTGCCCGCGGCGGTCAATCGGATGAACCAGCGGCTCGGTCGGGAGACCTACCGCAGCCTGCTGGCGTCGGAGCCGCGCGTGGCCCTGGTCAACGAGCTGGCGTGGTCCCAGGGACTGGTGGATGCCTACCTGGACGCCGACTACCAGGCCGTGTTGATGGAGTGGAACAACCCGCGCCGCTCCCACCCCGAATGGGACGACGAATGGCGCTATCGCCCGGTGTGGACCTGCTCTCCCGGCGGCCGGCGTCTGCCCGTCCTGTGGACGGACGCGATCGCCTTCCAGAAGTTCCAGCGCGTCGTATCGGGAGAGCTGGAGGTCGAGCGGTACGTCGAATGGGTCGCTTCCCAGGCCACGGACCGTCCGCGACACCTCTTCCTCTACTCCAACGATGCGGAGATCTTCGACTACCGGGTCGGCCGCTTCGCCGCGGAGCCGGCGCTCGAGGAGCGGGGCGAGGGGGAATGGGAACGCATGGCCCGGGTCTTGACCGAGCTGCGGAGCGCAGGCGTGAACTTCACGACTCCGCGCGCCCTGCTGGACGATCCCGCCTTCCAGCCCGAGGTCGAGCTGGAGCTCAGTCACATCGCGGACCCGATCCCGGTCAAGAAGCAACCCAAGTACAACGTGACCCGCTGGGCTCTGACCGGTCGCGACGACGTCGGCCTGAACACGCGCGCCTTCGCCCGTGCTCGTCAGTTGCAGGAGGGGCAAGATCCCGAAGCCTGGCGCCAGCTGTGCCGTTCCTGGAGCTCGGATCAACGCACTCACCTCACGTCACGGCGCTGGAACAAGCTACGCTCCCAGCAGGAGCCCTTCCCCGACCTGCCCTGGGAAGAGCGCGGAGATCCTCCCCGTGCCTCGGAGGTCCGTATCCATCGCAGCGCCGAGCGCATGACGGTCGAGACGGGCGGGGTGCAGCTCAAGCTCAACCTCCGGCGCGGGCTGGCCATCGAGTCCCTGGCTTTTCGCGAATCGGGCAGCGAGCCCCTGGTCGGAACCCTGGGACACGGCTACTTCGACCACATCGACTGGGCCGCGGACTTCTACAGCGGACACACGGTCTGCGAGCTGCCTTCGGACCGGCGAGTGACCGACCTCGCGCGGGTCGAGCCGCGTATCGATCCCGGGCCCAACCGGGTGGAGATCGTGGGGGACATCCCCACGCCCCTGGGAACCCTGGTCAAGAAGCTGCGGGTCTTCCGGGACAGCGTGACCCTGGAGTTCAAGCTCTCGGGATGGGGCGAACGGCCGGCCTGCAGCTTGCGGACCGGAATCCTGACCCTGCTCCCGGAGGCCTTCGGCCCCTCGCTCTCCGTCACCGCGGCCAACGGTGGGGAGCCCGAGCGCTTCCCGGTGGCAGAACCCTGCGACCAGGGCGCCAGCGTATCGGCGCTGATCACGGCCGGAGCCGCCTTCGGCGCCACCGACGGCCGGCTCCAGCTGGACGACGGCAAGCTGGCCCTGGATCTGTCCTGGCCCAACTTCCGCGCCGCGGCGCTGCCCCTGTTCACCTTCCAGCGCGTGGCGGGCAAGCGCTTCGTGCGCATCGCCTTCTCCCTGTCCGAGATCGACGAGACCCACCGTCCGGGGGCTCCCCTCTACGACTTTCAACTCTCCCTCCGCGGTCGGAGGATCTCCCCATGAACTCGACGCGTTTCGTCGCCGAAGTCTCGAGCAACCACCATCGCGACCTCGATCGCTGCCTGGCCTTCGTGGACAGTGCGGCCGATCTGGGCTGTGCCGCGGTGAAGTTCCAGCAGTTCCGCATCCGCCGCCTGTTCGCCCCCGAGGCCCTGCGCGCCGAACCGCGTCTGCTCGAGCGCAGGCAGTGGGAGCTGCCCCTGAGCTTCAACGTCGACCTCTCCGAGCGCGCCCGGGAGCGGGGCATCTTCTACGGAACCACGCCCTTCTTCCTGCGGGCGGTGGAGCTGACCGAGCCCTACGTGGACTTCTTCAAGATCGCCTCGTACCAGGTGCTCTGGACGGACATGCTGCGGGAGGTCGGACGGACCCAGCGCCCGGTGGTCATGGCGACCGGGATGGCCAACATGCTCGAAGTGGGGCACGCGGTCGAGGTGCTGCGCAACGCTGGCTGCAGCGACTTGACGCTCCTGCACTGCGTCTCGAGCTATCCGACTCCGCGCTCCCAGACCAACCTGGCGGCGATTCGCACCCTGCGCGAGGGCTTCGATTGCCCGGTGGGCTGGTCCGATCACACCGTGGACGAGGAGATCGTCAATCGAGCCGTGAAGTGTTTCGGGGCCGAGACGGTCGAGTTCCATCTGGACCTCGACGCCCAGGGGCCCGAGCACCACATGGGCCATTGCTGGTTGCCCGCCCAGGTCGAGTCCCTGCGGGCGCTCCTCGAGAGCGAGCACGAGCTCCCCGAGCGCCACATCGGCGACGGAGACGGGCGCAAGCTCCCGCGGGAGGTCGAGATGGAGGAGCGCTCCTGGCGCACCGACCCCTCCGACGGCCTGCGTCCGCTGCTCGAAGAGAGGCGCCGGCTGCGCTTCCGTCTGGTGGCCTAGGCTCGATCCGCCCCGGGTCCTTGCGCGAAGCACACGCCCCGGGCGCCGTCGGGCTCGACCGAGGGCTTCGGCTCGCTATCCTGGTCGCCCCTTCGCGCCCACGCCGGGCGTGAACCCGATTCCTTCCAGCCAGGAGACCTCATGGACGAGCCGCAGCCCATGCCGCGCATCGGCGATACCGCGCCCGATTTCACGGCCGTTACGACCCAGGGAGAGCTGACCTTCAGCAAGTGGCAAGGGGACAAGTGGGTGGTCCTCTTCAGCCATCCCGCGGACTTCACCCCCGTGTGCTCGACGGAGCTCAGCGAGTTCGCTCGCCGCAGCGAGAGCTTCGCGCGGATGAACACGAAGCTGATCGGACTCTCGATCGATTCGATCCACAGCCACCTGGCCTGGCGCGAGAACCTCAAGCAAATCCTGGACGTGGAGCTCACCTACCCGCTCATCGCGGATCTGGACACGAAGGTGGCCTCGCTCTACGGCATGATTCACCCCGGTGAGTCCTCGACGGTCACCGTGCGCACGGTCTTCGTCATCGACCCCAAGCGCACGATCCGGGCCCTGGTCTACTACCCGCTCAACGTGGGGCGCAACCTGGACGAGATCGAACGCCTGATCACGGCCTTGCAGACCGCGGACGCCAACGCCTGCGCGACTCCGGTCAACTGGACCAAGGGGGACAAGGTCATCGTTCCCCCGCCGAAGACCGAGCAGGAGGTCGCCGAGCGCGAAGGGCACAAGGAGTACGAGCGCTTCGACTTCTACCTCAACAAGAGGTTGCTCTAGCGCAGTCGTTCCAGGACGGCGGGCAACAGGGTGTGCTCGCCGTCCACCAGGTCCTGGGTGATTTCCCAGATCATCACGCCCCCCAGGCTCCGGCGCCGGGCGAACTCGACCTTGAGGCCCAGGGACTGGGCATCGTCGTAGGACCAAAGGCGCGAACCCTGGTCGGCGACCAGGTAGGGCACCTGGGCCTTGGCGTCCCAGCGCCTCTGGTAGCCGCGCCCGATCAGTCCACGGATCTCCCGGTAAGTACCGGCGGTCGCGTCGATGTAGCCGGCTTCGTTGGCCGGGCTCTCGGGGTCGAAGGAGCGTCCGAAGAAGGGC
>JAUIEE010000457.1 GCA_030428965.1 bacterium
GAGGTGTAGATCACGTAGGCCGGCGCATCGGGCTGGACCTCGATCTTCGGGTCGGAAGCATCGAGGGCTTCCAGCTGCGCGCGTTCCTCGGAGAGCACCAGCCTCTTCCCGGCGAAGGGCAGGTCGGCGTCGCCCGCCTCGCCGCGGGTGATCATGAGCTGGGCAGCGGTGTCCTCCAGCATGAAGGCCAGCCGCTCGGGCGGGTAGTCCAGGGGGAGCGGCAGGTAGGCAGCTCCGGCCTTGAGGACGCCCAGGATGGCTTCGATCATCTCGATCGAACGCCCCATGTGGATGCCCACGAACTGTCCCGGACGGACCCCGGCCTGGTGCAGGTGGCGAGCCAGCCGGTTGGCCCGGGCTTCGAGTTGGGCGTAGGTCAGGTGCTCCTGGCCGGCACGCACCGCCACCGCTTCGCCCTTGGAGGCGCCATGGCGGGCAACGGCTTCGTGCAAGAGTGGGGCGGCCTGGGGGGCAGCGTCCACGGAGCCTGCCAGGGAGAGCACGCGGGCCTTCTGGGTCTCGCAGAGCAGACCGTGCTGGGCCAAGGGGGTCTGGGGCGAGCGAACGCAGGCTGCGAGCAGGTGGGTGTATTGCTCGACCAGGGCCGTGATCGCCTCGCCGTCGAAGGCCTGGGGATCGTAGGACACGGAGCCATCCACGCCCCGCGGCGATCCGAGGCAGACCAGGGCGAGCCCGTAGCGGTCGGTCGTGGCCTGGAGCGACTCCGGTGAGAAGCGGTGTCCTCCGCCGACGAGGTTTTCGGGGAGCTGTGTGAACTCGAAGGCCCAGGGCAGGAAGTCGGGCGCGCCGTCCACCCGCTCGAGATCGAAGAACTCGTGCCACTCGGTTGCGGCCTCGGCGGCTGCCTCGGTCGCGCGTGCGTGCTGCTCGAAGGTCGTGGACGCATCGAGCTCGAGCGCGAGGGGCAGGAGCTTCTGGAAGGGACCCAGGGCGCCGGACAGTCCCTCGTGGGCGCGCCCGGAGGATGCCCAGGCGAGCGTGGTGTTCGAATCTTCCGTTTGCCGGCTCAGGAGGGTGTGCCAGGCGGCGGCGTAGAGAGCCGACTCTTCGAGTCCCCACTTCTTGGCCAGCTCCGCGACCTCTCCCCCCAAGGCTCCGAACCCGAAGGGACGCCGCGTGGACCGGAAGAGAGGCTCCGGATCTCCGGGCTCGCTCTGCAGGGAAAGACGGGAAGCAGCGCTCGCTCTGCCCAGGCTCTTGCGCCAGAAGCCCAGACCTTCGGGAGCCTCTTCGGACTCGAACAGATCGTGTTGCCACTGGGCGAGGTCAGCGTACTGCATGGCCTCCTCATCCAGGGGCGTTCCATCGAGGACCCGTGCGATCTCCCCTAGCACGTTCCACACGCCCAGGGCGTCGCCGCACAGGGCCGGTTGACTGAGCCGCAGGTGGCGGACCTGATCGCCCTCGGTCACGACGTGGACCCGCAGACCCGGCTCACGCTCGAGGTTGAATGGGGTCGTCTCCTCGAGACCGTGCAGGGCCTCCGCGCTCTCCAGCCGCACCACATCCAGTTCGCGCGCGTCGGCGATCGTCTGGACGGGCGGAGCGCCCGCGCCGAGGCGCTGGAAGTCGGTGCGCAGGATCTCGTGCTCGGCCACGACCTGGCGTGCGGCTTCGGTCAGCTGCTGCAAGGTCAGCTGTCCCTCGACGCGTACGGAGCAGGCGGAGAGAAAGCTGGCGCTGCGTTCGGACCCGACGCGGAACAGGGTCTTCTGCTGGGGCGAGAGGCTGAAGCCTTCGATGGTGGGGTCCTGCATCGAGGTCATTGCTCGGATCCGGAACAGGGCTCGGTCATGGCGACGACGGTCAAGCGTTCGCCGGTGTAGGGTTCTCGGCCGTGGGCGATGCGCGTGTTGTCGTACAAGGCGACGTCTCCCTCCTGCCAGCGGAAGGTGACACGTTCGGCGGCGTAGGCCTCGAGGATGTGGTGGACCACCTCGGGAGGGATCGAACCCCCGTCGCCGTAGAAGGTGTTGTAGGGCAGGTCCTGTTCGCCCAGCTCGTTCAGCAGCGTGTCCCGCATGGCCGGGTCATGGGCTTCCACGTTGAAGAAGGCCGCGTGGTTGAACCAGACCGGCTCACCGGACACCGGGTGCTTGCGCACGGCGGGACGAACCTGGCGCGTGCGTAGCCGGCCTCCCTCGAACCACTCGAAGTCGATCGCGTTCTCGCGGCAGTAGGCTTCGACCTGGGCCGGGTCCTCGCTCTGGTAGACCTCCTGCCAATCGAGCCCGAAGCCGTGGTTGAAGTTGCGCACGTAGAGCACCTGTCGGCGTTCGAACTCCTCACGGATGGCCGGATCGATGCGCTGGTAGACCTTGTGAACGTCCCCGATGGGGGTCTCGCCTCCGGTCTCCGCGTTGGTAATGCACCCGAAGAAGATCTTGCGAGCCCACTTGGTCCAGTACGTGCCCTCGTTGTGGAGGTTGATGGTCTGGTCCGCCGGGTAGGTCGTCGCGTTGTAGATACGGTCCCCGAAGTCGTTGCGCGGCGTGGAGCGGTCCTTGTACTCGAGCCGGTCGGAGCTCGACGCCGCTTCGACGAAGGCCTCGAAGCCCGCGATGCCGCCGGAGTCGAAGCCCCGGAACAAGAGGGCCCGGTGCTCCCACAGGAGGCTCTCGACGTAGTCCTTGTTGCTGGCCGTCCATTCGGCCAGCTTCAGTCCCTCGACCTTGGGCTCGACGACCATGGGGATGGCGCGGTCCTTCAGGAGAGGATGGAGCGAGACCCAATCCTTCTGGGAGGTGGAGACGGCTTTCCTGCGTCCACGGGGAGAGGGGCCGGAGGCGCGCGTTTTCGAGTTCTTCATGAGGGGCCCTTCTGGGAAGCGGATCTAGCCCGCGTTCTGCGAACGCCCTTGAGTCCGGAGAAGCGAGCGGCCCGCTTGGGACCGCGCTTCTCGGTTTCATGGGTCTGAATCTCCTCGCGCAGTGCGGAGAGCGAAGCGGTGGGGGACTGGACGCACCGACGAAGCACGTGCACGTAGAGCTGGGCGATCCGCTCGACGGTCGCGGGAGTGAACAGGTCGACGTCGTACTCGAAGTAGAGGGCGATGCCCTGCTCGGACTCGTCCACGATCAGGCTCAGGTCGAAGCGAGAGTTGTCGCTGTCGAACAGCTGGTAGCTGGCCTGGAAGTCGGGCAACTGCGGGGCGGTGATCATGCCGTGCATGTGGGCGAACCACCCCTGGATGAGAGGAGCGCCGGAAGCGGACTGGTTGCCGATGGCCTGGATCACCCGATCGAAGGGGACGTCGTCGTGCTCGAAGGCCTCGAGGACCCTGGCGCGGCTGCGCGCGATCAGCTCGTTCACGTCGGGATCCCCTTGGAGGTCGCTCCGCAGGAGGACCGTGCGCACGAAGAAGCCGATCATGCCCTCGAGCTCGACGCGGTTGCGACAGGAGCTGGGGGTGCCGATCACGAAGTCCGTTTGGCCCCCAAGCCCGTGCAGCAGGATCAGGTAGGCCGTGAGTTCGACCTGGTAGCCGGTGACCTCCTGCTCCATGCAGAAAGCACGCACCTTGGCGTTGAGCTCGTCGGGGACCTGGACGCGCAGGAGATGGCCCCGGCTGGCGGGCGCCTCGGGCCGGGGAAAGTCCCGCGGCAGGTTCAGGTCGGCGACGGGCTCGGGGAAGACGCTCTTCCAGAAGGCCAACCCGGCGCGCAGGCGCTCCTCGTCGAGGCTCTCCTGTTCCCAGGCCGCGAAGTCGTCGAACTGCAGCTCCAGCGCGGGGAGCGATTCCTTCCCCTGGGAGTAGATGACCCCGAGCTCCCGCAGGAAGATGCCGAACGAGGCCCCGTCGGAGATGATGTGGTGCATCGTCAGGCCCAGCTCGTAGGCCCGATCCGAGGTGCGGGCCAGGGTGGCGCGCACCAGGGGACCATGATCCAGGGAGAAGGGGCTGCGCACGTCCTCGAGCAACGCGGCCCGGACCTTCTTCGAGG
>JAUIEE010000458.1 GCA_030428965.1 bacterium
CGCGAGGTGCCGGCCGGGCAGGCTGTCCTGGCTCATTCTCCCGCTCCCCCCGGGGGCCGCCCTGAGCGCCGCAGGTTCTCGAGGGCCGGGGCGAAGCCGGGCTTGGCCCGCAGGGCGGAACGGAAGGCCCGGACGCTCTCGGCCGTGCGCCCCTGGCTCTCGTACACGAGCCCCAGGTTGTTGAAGGCGTCGGCAAAGTCGGGTCGTAGCTCGGTGGCTCGCAGGAAGGCCCGTTCGGCCCCGGCCCAGTCCTTCTGACGGGCCAGGACGCTGCCCAGGTTGTTGTGGGCCTGGGCCAGGTTCGGGCTCAGCTCGAGGGCACGTTCGAAGCGCAGCTTGGCCGCGGCCATGTCCCCGCGACGCGCGAAGACGAGCCCCAGGTTGCTCAGGGCCTCGACGTGATCGGGCACGAGCGCCAGGGCGCGATTCAGCATGCGCTCGGCCTCGTCCAGGTTGCCCAGCTCCGAGAGCACGTAGCCCAGAGCGCTGTAGCCCTGGGCGTAGCTCGGGTAGATCTCGAGGGCACGCTGGTAGGGGGCGACCGCTTCGTGGAGCTTGCCTGCATCCACGCGGGCGCGGCCCAGGTGGTAGTGGGCCACGTAGTTCTCCGCGTCCATGGCCACGGCCCTCTGGAAGAGAGTCTCGCTGCTGCGCCAGAAGCCGACCTGACGCCAGGCGACGCCGGCCAGGGCCAGGATCGACACCACGGCAGCCCCACGGACCAGCGGGCGCAGGCTCGGTCGGGACTCGAGGAGCCGCAGAACCGACCAGGTCACGACCAGGTAGACCCCGATCAAGGGCAGGTAGGCGTAGCGATCCGCGTGGGACTGGTAGCCCACCTGCACCAGCCCGATGACGGGCACCAGGGTGCCCAGGTACCAGCTCCAGCCCACGAAGAAGAAGGGGGCGCGGGACAGCGAACGCAGGGCGCAGAAGCTCAGCGCCAGGAGCGGCACCAGGGCGACGAGAGCTCGCACGTGCAGCCCGGAAAGTCCGGAAGCCCCCGGGTCTCCGGGGTGCAGGTTGAGGAGGTTGAGCCCCACGGGCCAGAGGGTGGCCAGCAGGTACTCTCCGTAGCTCGCCGCCGCGTTCGACAGGCGCGCGCCCCAGGCGATCGTGTCGAAGGCCTGGACGGCCTCGTCCTGGCTCTGAACGACGTAGGTCACCCAGGCGGAGACGATCGACAGGCACCTTCTCCAGCAGCAGAGGTTGCCAGCGCCCGCGGTCCGGCCAGCGGCCGAGGGGCCAGAGATCGACCAGGAGAAGCACGCACGGCAGGGTCACGGCCATCGGCTTGGAAAGGAGCGCCCCGACGAGAAGCAGCGTCACGAGTCCGTAGCGTGCGGCACTCGGGCGAGCGGCGTAGGAGCGATAGGCAACCAGGGTCGCCAGCCAGAAGACTCCGGAGAGAACGTCCTTGCGCTCGCTGACCCAGGCCACCGACTCCACCCGCAGGGGATGGACGACGAACAGCGCCGCCACGAACAGGGCCGCGCCCCGGCGTCCGGTCGAGGCGCAGAGGAACCAGAACAAGAGCGCGCCGCCCAGCCCGTGCAGGAGCACGTTCGTCAGGTGATGACCTCCGGCATCCAGTCCGAACAGCTCCACGTCCAGCATGTGCGAGAGCCACGTCAGGGGGTGCCAGTTGGCCGCGTGGGACTCGACGAAGGCCCAGCGCACACCTTCCAGGGTCAGCCCGGCGAAGACGTGCGGGTTCTGGTAGACGTAGTCGTCGTCGTCGTAGATCACGAAGGGAAAGTCCACCACCTGCCCGTAGACGAGAGCCGCCAAGAGGATCAGGAGGAGCGAGAGTCCCCAGTCGGCGCGCTTCATCGACGCAGGGGCCTCCCCGCCCGGTAGAGCTCGAGCCTGCGATCGTGCTTCGGCCTCTCCTCTGGAGCGGACAGCTCGCGGGCCCGCTGCTCCTTCTCGACCGCCTGGTCGAACTCTCCCACTTCCGCGTGGGCCGCGGCCCAGGTGCTCAGAATCTCCGGCCGGGTGTGATTCGTGAGGGCGGAAGCCTCCGCGGCCAGCCGCAGGGCTTCCCGACCGTCCCGCAGCCCGGCCTCGGGACTGGTGGCCAGGACCCAGGCCAGGCCGTTCATGGCGTTGACCCGGTCGGCGATCTCGGCCTCGGCGGACAGCACCCCTCGCAGGTGCACGACGGCCTGTTCGTCGTCGCCGCGTTCGGCGTACAAGAGCCCCAGGTTGCGCTGGCCCGCGATCGAACCCGGCACCACTCGCAGCAGAGCCAGCAGCACGTCGATCGCTCGGTCGAGCTCCCCCAGCCTGGCCAGGGAAACCGATCGGTTGACGTACGAGCTCGCGTAGGAAGGGTCGACCTCGATGGCGCGTCCATAGGCCGCCTCGGCCTGGGCGTCCTCTCCCCGGCGCGAGTGGACCAGTCCCAGGTTGAAGTGACCGAGCGCTTCGAGGGGCTCGGCCTCGATGCAGCGGCGAAAGAGGGCTTCGGCGCGCGCGAGGTCCCCGGTCTGGAGCCGCGCCCGCCCGAGGTTCACCAGAGCGTTCGTGTAGTTCGGATGCAGGGCCAGGGCAGCCTCGAAGTGCGGGATCGCCTGGGCGTAGTCCCCCTGCTCGTTGAAGTAGACGCCGACGTTGTTGTGGGCCGCGAAGTTCCCGTTCGTGACCTCCAGGGCATGCTCGAACAGCAGGCGGTCGCTCTTCCAGAAGCGAATCTGGCGCGAGGTTTGAACGGCCAGGAGGATCAGAACGAGCACACCTGCCAGGCCCCACAGGTTCCTCTGACGAGCTCCCGTGAGCGCTTCCCAGGTTCCCCAGACGAGCGCGAGGATCAACCCGATCCCCGGTAGGTACTGGTAGCGGTCGGCGTACTGCTGGGCGCCCGCCTGCACGAAGCCGATGACCGGCACGAGCATTCCAAGGAACCAGAACCAGCCCACGAAGAGGTGCGCCTGGCGCCGGCGCACGCGCCACGCGCCCCAGCTGACGAGCGCGATCGCGACCAGCCCAAGGCTCCCCAGGAGAAGTCGCGTGCCCAGCCCCTCGGGATCGGTCAGGGCCGGGTGGGGGTAGTAGGCCGCCAACCGAACCGGCAGGAGGAACTTGCCCACGTAGGCCAGGTAGGCCGTCGGCACGTTCGCCAGACGCTCGACCAGGGGAAAGGCTCCCGTCGCGTTGATGGCGCCTCCCGCCGCCTGGGCCCGGAGGGTGACCCCGATCATGCCGGCGGCGAATCCCAGCATCGGGAGCTTCTCGAGCACGAGCACCTTCCAGCTCCTCCCGCGCTTCTCGCGCATCCCGACGTCCAGGAGCAGGAGCAGGAAGGGCACCGTCACCAGCATGGGCTTGGCGCCCAGTCCCGCGAGGAAAGCCAGGAGGGTCAGGAGGTAGAAGACGAGCCCCCCCCGCCTGGAGTAGGCGGCATAGGCCAGCAGCGTCAGGAAGAAGAACAGGCCCGAAAGGACGTCCTTGCGCTCGGCGATCCACGCCACGGACTCGACCCGGATCGGATGGAACGCGAACAGGGCCGCGGCCAGGATCGATGGGCCCGCGGCACGGCTCAGGGTGCACAGGAAGGTGAACAGGAGCACGGCGTTGAGCCCGTGGAGCACGACGGACGTCCAGTGATGACCTCCGGCCCAGTCCCCGAAGAGCTCGACGTCGAGCATGTGGGACAGCCAGGTCAGCGGGTGCCAGTTGGAAGCGTGGGCCGAGGTGAACGCCCAGCGCACGCTCTCCCCCGTCCAGCCGGCCTGGACGTTCAGGTTGTCGACCACGTACTCGCGGTCGTCGAACATCGAGAAGCCGTGCTCCCGCACCGGGGCGTAGAGCAGGATCGTCCCCACGAACAGGAGCAGGCCGAGGAGGACGAGCCGGGCCGGGCCGGGACTCTTCCTGGGAGGTGTGGATGCGGGAGCCAAGAGCGTCGTCCCGGGAGAGCTCAGGATCTTAGCTTCCCAGCTCCGTCAGG
>JAUIEE010000459.1 GCA_030428965.1 bacterium
CGTCGGCCAGGAAGCCATAGTCGAGCGTCTCAGGGGTGTCGCCGGGCATGTGGTAGTGCGGGTTCCTGAAGTTCGCCGTATCGGTGATCATCATCGCGTCGATGCCCGCTTCCCAGTACGGCACGTGATCGCTGCGCGCGGCATCCCGAAGGAAGCCCCCCAGCCACCTCACCGGGAACACCGGCAGCTCTTCAGCATAGGAGCGTGCCGCCTCCGAAAAGACGACCGGCAAGCGTCGGGAGCGTCGATTGCCAACGGCGGCGATGAAGTCACCGACTGTCGGGGGAGAGAAGAGCAAGGGCACCCGCAGGGGAGTCCGCTGGGACGCCGGAGCCCGGCTGCGATAGCCCACCATCTCCAGCACGATGGCCGCGAGCACGTCGCCAGGAACCAGGTTGCGGACGTGCGCGCGGCTGCCGCGCAGTCCCGTTTCCTCGGCGCCGAAGAAGCAGAAGCGCAGCGGCCTGTGAGGCCGCACATCCCGAAGCACACGGGCCGCCTCCAGGACCAGGGCAACACCGCTCGCGTTGTCGTCCGCCCCCGGAGAGCCTGGGACGGTGTCGTGATGGGCACCTACCTCAACCCTGGGCCCCGGCTGATCTCCGCCGAGATCGGCGAAGAGATTGACCTCCGCCTCCGAGTAGCCGAAGCGAGTCCGCTCGACCGTGTATCCCATGGCCTCGAGCTTGCTCGTGATCAACTCCACCGCCTTGAGACTGGCCGCATCGCTCGCAGCCCGCGGGCCACGACACACGAGGTCCCGGACGAGCCCCTCGAGCTCCGACTCCCGCACCCTGACCGTCACCTCACGGATATCCAAGGCACGGCACGATACCCGAAAGGACACCGGGGGAGGATCCCATCGCCGGGGCTCTTGCTCGCAAAGGCAGAAGCCCATGGGCAGGAGTGGTCGCCTGGTCTCCCACCGAGGCATTCGGACATCTCCGTCATCGAAGGCCGCGTTCCAGGCAAGCCACGCTGGAGAAGGAATCCTTGCTCGAACCGACTCCGAGGACCGAGGATGCTAGACTGGGTCTATCCCTGTTCTGTCGGCCCTGCGCCTCCGGACGCCGAGCCCAACCTCCTAGATTCCCTTGACCCCATGATGAACCGGGCCCCGATCCCTACCGCGCGCGAGATCATGACTACCCAGCTGGTCACCTTGCAGCCCAAGATGACGGTCGCCGAAGCGATCAAGACGCTGCTGCGGCACTCGATCTCCGGCGCACCTGTCGTCGACGAGGACGGGAAGCTCCTGGGGGTCCTGTCCGAGTTCGACTGCCTGAGGGCGATCGCGAACGAACAGTTCCACGAAGATCACGACCAGTCCGGCGTCGTGGAGGACCTGATGACGCGCGGAGGGCAGACCATCGGCCCCGAAACGGACCTGTTCCAGGTGGCGCAGACCTTCGTCACCCTGCGCGTACGACGGCTCCCCGTTCTGGAAGGCGACCTTCTGGTGGGTCAGGTGAGTCGGCGCGACGTTCTGCGTGCCCTGGACACCTTCCCCGAGGAGTAGGTCGACGGAGCGCTCCTGGCCAACGGCCTCGGGCGCACGGACCTCCACCGGGTGAACGAAGCCTCCCTCGAACAACGGGCCCGCACTCCCCGCCGTCAGGCGGTCGGGACCCTCCTCACCTGGCAGGAACCAGCAGCGTAGATCCGGCCAAGACAACGGCCCCGTCCACGTGCCCGACGTAGGGTTCCGGCTCCTCGAGCAGGACGTGAGCGTGAACTCGACGGCCATGATGGGCGATGATGCCCGGCGCTTCGTCGGTGACAAAGCCGACGAGCGTACCGCGCGCAGCGGAGAACGTACGGCGCACGGGCTCGTCTCCCTCTTCCTCCTCAGGCCCATAGGGACAGCGGCCCGCAAGCACGTGCAGCTCCACATCGGCGAAGTCACCGCGGACGATGAAGGGCACCGTGACCGGACTTCCCGTTCCCCGTGGGTCGAGGGAGTCCAGCGACGCATCCGCCCCCAGGACCGAGCTGCGCCAGGCTTCCACGTCGGCGAGCACAAGCAGAGCTGCCTGATCGTCCGGCTTCGCACGTTCGACCACGACCTCGAACGAATCGGTGCGTCCCACCCAAGCGGTGCCGTCGACGACCAAGACCTCACCGCGCAGCCCCTCCAGAGCACCCAGCCCCACGGAGGTCCTCTTGAGCACTCTCTCGATGGTCACACGGCCGTCCTTCTGACCGTCCCGCATGACAGCTCGGAGGGTCCCCCAACGCTGGACTTGCCCGTCCCATCCAGGGGAAACGCACCCCGTGGAGGCGACGACGAGCACCAAGACCCAAGCGAAGAGAACTCTCACCTGCTCGGATTCTGGATCCGGCAGGTCCGCTTTGCAACGAGCGCTTCGGGTCTCCATGAGAGCGCTTGACGACACGACGGGCGGGCGGGGAAGATCCGGCCCCAGGGGCAAGGGCCAGGCGCCGCCACTCCTGTTGCTGTCGGTAGCCTTCCGACTGCCTCGCCTCCCCGAAACATCGCAAACGCAGGTCCACGCTGGAATGAAGCCGCTACGAATCGCAGCCCTGACCCTCTTCGCCCTCTCGGCTTGCGTCTCTTCTCCCCGTCCAACGCTGGAGAGTCGCGAGCTCGGCCAGACTCCGAACGTGCATGCACTCGGGCAGGTGTGGCTGGCCGGACAGCCTTCGCTCGGCGACCTGGAGCAGGCCAAGGCAGCGGGCATCAAGACTGTCATCAACCTGCGCCATGAGCAGGAGTTCGATGGCTTCGACGAGGAGCAGGTCGTCACCGGACTCGGGCTGCAGTACGTCTCCCTTCCGTGGGGCGGCGCCGACGAGCTCACGGACGAAGTCTTCGGACGCACACGCAAGCTCCTCAACGAGGCGAACGAACCTGTCCTGCTGCACTGCGGGTCCGCCAACCGAGTCGGTGCGGTCCTGCTGCCCTGGCGCGTGCTCGACGGAGGGCTCTCCTTCGAGGAGGCACTCCAGGAGGCTCGCACCGTGGGGCTGAGGACCGAGGCCTACGAGGAGAAGGCCAAGGACTACGTGGAACGCTTCAGCAAGTAGTCCACCGGTCCCCCCGCGGGATGCGTTGGAAAGGTCGATTCGAGCGCCCTTGCGTTCGTCCGACCGCCTATCCACGTATCCGGCTGTTGGTCGCCCCTTCGATCACACCCGAGCGATTCCCGAAGGCCGCCTCTCTCGGATAGGATGGGTTCGTGTCAAGGACGGACCGCCCGACCTCTCTCGCTCGCCTCGAGCTCGACTTCGACAAGGACCCCGCCATTCTCCACGCCCTGGGCGCGGAGCTGGGGCTCGGCGTCTTCACGGTCGATGCCGAGGGGAGGTTCGTTGGCTGGAGCGCCGGAGCCGAGCAGATCACCGGGTACTCGGGCGCCGAGGTACGCGGCCAGCTCTGCCAGATCCTGGAGGGCCCCAACTGCAAGGGCTTCTCTGGACTGACGGCACTGCTGCACTCGGCTACCCCCGAGGAGACAGGCATGGAGAACCAGGAGTGCCGCGTCCTCACCAAGGACTCCCGGCAGGTTCACCTCCTGGGTAGCGTCCGCGTTCTTCGGGATGCCTCGCAAACGATCTATGGCGCCGTTGGAGTGTTCTGGGACCTGACCGAAGTGCTCAGCGTCAACTCGCCGCACGCCTTGGCCCAGAGGGCCCGGGGCCTGGTCGGCCTCATCGGCCAGAGCGCACCGATGGAAGAGGTCTTCCGTCGCATCCAGCTCGCCGCGGACAGCGATGTCACGACCCTGATCACCGGTGAGTCGGGGACCGGGAAGGAGCTCGCCGCCAGAGCCGTCCATACGCTCAGCGAACGCAGGGACAAGCCCTTCGTGGCCATCAACTGCTCCGCCATCCCGGAGTCGCTGCTGGAGAGCGAGCTCTTCGGACACGTCAAGGGGTCCTTCACCGGCGCCATCCAGGACCGTCGCGGTGTCTTCGAATCGGCGAACG
>JAUIEE010000460.1 GCA_030428965.1 bacterium
TTCTTCCTGCCTTCGGTCTGCCCCCGGTCCGCGTCTTTCCCGTTCCTGAGTCAGCGCTGTCCGGCGCTCCGCGCGCGCATTTCCGGGACGTGCCTCAAGGTCCATCGACTTGCGACTCGATGCCCATTCAGCGGTACCGCGCCCCTTCCCCTGACTCCCCCTGACATCGCGACCACCTCGTTCCTGCCATGAGCCGCCTCCTCGACTGCCGCAAGCTGCTTTGTCCGATGCCGATCGTGAAGATCTCCCTGGCCGTCAAGGAAATGGAACCGGGGGACGTCCTGGTGGTCGAGGCCACCGATCCGGCCTTCGAGCTGGACGTTCAGGCCTGGGCCGACATGACCGGAAACCAGCTGGAAGAGTTCGAGGGGGGAGACGTCCAGCGCGCAACGATCCGAGTCGCCTAGGCCATGCAGCTCGTCCAGGAATCTCCCGCTCTCTCGTCCGAGCCGTCCACGAAGAGCATGACGGTCGTCGTCTTCAGCGGCGACATGGACAAGCTCCTGGCGGCCTTCTCGCTGGCCACGAGTGCCGCCGCCATGGGGGTCGAGGTGAGCCTGTTCTTCACCTTCTGGGGCATCTCGGCTCTTCGCAAGAATCACTCCTACCGCGGTCGGGGGATCCTGCACCGCATGCTCAACGCCCTCTTGCCCTCACGGTCGAGCCGCCTGCCGCTCTCGCGCAAGAACATGCTCGGCGCCGGGCCCATCTTCTTCCGTCACCTCATGTCGAAGAAGAACGTGGCCAACGTGCACGAGCTGGTCGAGCTGGCCCGGGAAGCCGGAGTCAAGCTCGTGGCCTGCTCGATGTCCATGGACGTGATGGGCATCGACCCCAGTGAGCTCATCGAGGGGCTCGAGTACGGCGGAGCGGCCACCTGCGTCAAGGATCTCATGCGCTCGGAGACGACGCTCTTCATCTGATGACCGCCTCCACCGATACGCGCGGACTGCAGGTCCTCGTCTTCTCCGAGGAGGAGGATCGGGTCGTCTTCGGACTGAACATGGCCCTGACCGCGGCCCTGTCCGGCCGAGAGGTGGCCGTCTTCTTCGCCCTCGGGGCCGCCCGCTGGGTCTGCGCGGAACACGAGGGCCCGTGCGGGCCCACGGGCCTCGTCCGGCAGCTCGTGGAGGTCGGCGCCGAGCTCCACTGCTGCTCCGCTTGCGTCCACGAGCACTGCCATGCCGAGCAGGGAGAGGGAGCCCTGCTCGAGGGCGTGCGTCGAGGCGGACTGGCTTCCCTGGTGAAACGGGTCTCGGAGACCCATCAAGCGCTCACGATCTAGCCGGCGATGGGTACTCCAGAAGGGGAGCTCCAGGAGCTGCGGCAACGCATCGAGGAGCTGGAGCAGGAGCGCGAGAGCATCCTGGCTCGCTCCCGGCGAATCGCCGAGGCGAACGCCCGCGCGGCCCTGCACGCGGCCGATCGCCAGCAGGAGCTCGAGGAGCAGAGCCAGGCCCTGGCCCAGGCCCTCGCGGAGGCCGAGACCTCCGCGCGCAGGAAGGACGAGTTCGTGGCCAAGGTGAGCCACGAGCTGAGGACGCCGCTCAACGGCATCATGGGCATGACCCAGCTCCTCCTGGAGACCGGCCTGTCGGACGGTCAGCGCGAGTTCGCCACGAGCACGCTCGACTCCGCGAGCTCTCTCCTGGCGATCATCAACGACCTGCTCGACTTCTCTCGGCTGAGCGCCAAGCGGGTCGAGCTCATTCAGGAATCCCTCGATGCCTGGGTGCTGGTCGAGGACGTGGTGCGTCTCCTGACGCCCCAGGCCCACGCCAGGGGGCTGAGCATCGAAGCCGTGATCGAGAGCAAGGCACCCAGAAGGATCCTCGGAGACTCCGGCCGCCTGCGGCAGATCCTGGTGAACCTGTGCGGCAACGCCGTCAAGTTCACCGAGAGCGGAGGTGTGCTCGTGCGCCTGTCGTCCGGGGAGAGGGAGGGCCAGCTGCGCTTCGACGTGGAAGACACGGGGCCCGGCATCCCGAACGCGCTGATTCCCCGTCTGTTCGAGCCGTTCGAGCAGGTCGACAACTCCGCGTCCCGCAAACACGGCGGGACAGGTCTCGGCCTGGCCATCTGCAGCGGCCTTGCGGACGCCATGGGGGCGGAGATCGAGGTCACCAGTCGAGAGGGCGTCGGCAGCACCTTCACCTTCTGGCTCCCCGTTCGGAGCGCGCGGCGCGCCGAGGAGAAGCCCGGCGAGGTGGCCTTCGACCGCTGCAGTCTCCTGGTCCCGCAGCCCGGCATGGAAGCCGTCTTGCAAGACCACCTCGGGGCCCTTGGAGTCTGCGTGCGAAGCTGCGGCTCCTTGCAGGAGTTGCTCCAAGAGGCTTCGGACGACCCGTCCTCCGGCCGCCAGCTCGTCCTCGTTGCCGACGAGGCCCTCGGCGTCGCCGAACGCAAGGAGCTGGGTCGCGCCTCCCACGAGGAGTTGCAATCCGCGCACGTGGCCCTTCTCGTACCCCAGCAGAAGTCGATCGGATCCGCCGTGCGCACCGATTCCGTGCTGCGTCTGCCGCTGCGTGTGACCGAGCTGCACACCCTGGTCCAGAGCCGGCCCGGTCAAGCAGCCCCGACCAAGCCCAGCGGTCGCCGGCTCGACCGCATTCCCGGTCTGGCCGGCATGTCGGTCCTCCTGGTCGAGGACAACCCGGTCAACCAGCGCGTGGCCAAGCTGATGATCCAGCGCCTCGGCTGTGAAGTGACCGTGGCCGAGAACGGCCGGGGTTGCCTGGAGAGCATGGCCCAGGCGGCTCCGGACGTCATCTTGATGGACTGCCAGATGCCCGTCATGAACGGCTACGAAGCCACGCGACTCATTCGCGAGCTGCCGGGAGAGGAGCGCAGCACGCCGGTGATCGCCCTCACGGCCCACGCCTCGGCCGGGGACCGGGCCCGTTGCCTGGAGGCAGGCATGGACGATCACCTGTCCAAGCCGATCAACTCCGACCTGCTGGTCGAGACGCTGCTGCGCTGGCGCGAGGTGGGGGGGAGTCGCGAGCGCTTGACGGGTTGAAGGAGACGGGGGCGGCCGTTCGGAGCGGGCAGGGCGTCGTTCTCCAGTCGTACGGGCCCTTGGCCGGCTTCGTGACAACCGTACGTGTCCCTTCAAGGTGAAAGCTCTCCGGGTTCGCTGAAGTGCTAACCTGTGCGCATGGGTGCGAGGAGCAAACGCAAGGTTTGGATCATGGTCCTCGCATCTGTCCTGGGTCTTGCCGTGATTGCGTTTGGACTACTCCTTGTTGGATGGTTGATGCAGGACCCGTGCGACCGGATTGACCCGTGGGCCATAGAGTCGGGCAGAGTGGAGGGATCGTGGATCCAGCACTGTGGGACTGGGGAGCATGACAGATCCAGCTTCTTCCACGATGTTGAGCAGATCGAGATCCAGCTAGGTGCTCAGCTAGGCGAGGGGCGCTGGGAGGGGACTGTCCTTGCCGACGGTGCGGCGCACTCGGCCATCTTCGACGACTTCGGATACATGTACCTTGGTGAGGCGGGTGAGACCCTGCAGGATGAACGCTACGGGACGAAGATCCAGATCCTGCGCTACTACTGTCTCCCTCCCTTGAATTCCGACTCGCTGGTGTTCTTCTTCCCTGGAATTGAGACTGGCGCCTGCTACGCGAGGCGGTAGCGAGCGTCACTCGTACGGGTCCCCTCTTGTTTGGAGCAGCGCGGGCCTCGGCCTTGTGCTTGCTCAGGGGACCGTCTTCTAGGAGCCCGACAGACCAGCTGCCTTGCTTCTCGCAAGGGTCGTGGCAATCACCCAAGTGATAGCGCTTCCTGCAAGGAGGCCGAGGCCGTACGACGAGGCAAGCAGCGGAGGATCGAAGAAGCCGATTCTCGAGTTGCTATCCCATGAGACGTGCCAGCTTCCCCGGTCGAAAGAACTGCTCCCGCCCAAGGCGAGGACCAGGGTCAGGTTCAGAG
>JAUIEE010000011.1 GCA_030428965.1 bacterium
AGCGAGCTAACGTCCTCTGGTTAGGGAATGCAAGACGGCTTCCCGCCCACCCCGGTCAAAAAAAAAGCTACTTCGAAGGTCCGTGGCGCAGTCCGCAACCCGCCGGCGCCACGACCCAAGCGCCGCGAAGCCCGAGATTACGGTCTTTTCCCGCGGCGACGACAGCTTGCAGGGCAGCCTCGGCCTCGGCGCGATTTCCGAATAATGCGTAGTAAGAAGAGCCGCTGCCCGACAACCGAAAATGGCCCCATCCGCCCCCCTGCAGGCACTCACGCCAACGGGCGAGTTCGGGGTGCAACCCCTCGGCCGCGGGCTCCAGATGATTGACGAGGGAAGCCCGCGCCCGGGGGAGCGCAAGGGAGAACCACGCGTCCGCTTGCACGTCGAAAGGCGTCCTCGAGGCCAGGTCCAGGGCTCCGTACACCGCGGCGGTGGAGCAACCCACCTCGGGGGTGAAGAGCGCGAAGACGCGCTCCGTTCGTGGGTTTGGACGCACTTCGCATTGCTCGCCGCGACCGAGACAGCGGGCAAGTCCCTGGTCCCGGGCCCGAAGGAAGAAGGTGCAGTCGCTGCCCAGCTGCCCGAGCCCGTCCAGGATGAAGGGATCCTCAGGGTCGAGGCCCAGGAGCAGGCAACAGGCCCAGGCCACGCCGGCCGCGTCCGAGCTGCCTCCCCCCAAGCCCGCCTGGCTGGGGATGGCCTTGGTCAGGCGCAGTTCGAGGGACGGGCGCTCGTGGCCGAGCTGGACGGCGCGCTCCAGGACCAGCTCGGCGGCCCGACAGGCGAGATTGTCGGGCCCCACGGGCACGTCCGGGGAGGTCCGGGGCCCTTCGACGTGCAGGACCAGGGCTCCCGCGCCTCCCGGGCGACGCTCCACCTCGACGGTGTCCCACAGGTCGATCGCCACGAGACCCGTGTCGAGCTCGTGGAACCCGTCGGGACGGCGCCCGAGCACCTCGAGCCACAGGTTCAGCTTGGCCGGGCAGTGAACGCGGACCGAGTCGGGGCTGTCCATCTACGGCTTGGGCAGGGACTCGGGCCAGGGCCCATCGAGGGCCAGGTTGTCGATCAGGCGCACGTCCCCCACCCGGACGGCCACCAGGGCCCGGCCCTGTTCCAGGGGCTCAGATCGGGCCGCCAGTCCGAACGAGGTGTCGCGCACCTCGGCGTACTCGACCTCCATCCCGGCGCCTTCGAGCTCGGCCACGATCAGCCGCCGCAGGGCGGAGGCGCTGCGCTCGCCCGCGCCCCAGGCCGCCTTGGCGAGGGCCAGAGCCCGCGGCACGGCCCGCGCCCGCTGGCGCCCCGATTCGGTCAGCCGCACGTTGCGCGAGGAAAGCGCCAGGCCGTCGCCTTCGCGCTCGGTGGGACAGACGATCACCTCCGGATAGCCGAGCTCCCGGGCCAGGTCGGCGACCACCCGGGTCTGCTGGTAGTCCTTCTCCCCGAAGTAGGCCCGGTCGGGACGCACGATCTCAAACAGACGCGCCACGATCGTGGCCACGCCAGCGAAGTGCCCCGGACGACGGTTTCCCTCGAGCCCCTGGGCCCAGGGCCCCGGATCCCGGGCCGGGATGCGTTCGTGGGCTCCGTACTCGGGGAAGAACTGCGCCAGGGTTCCGGTGAAGACCATGGAACAGCCCGCGTCACGCAGGAGTCGAGCGTCGCCTTCGAGATCGCGCGGGTAGCGCTCGAGGTCCCTGGGATCGTCGAACTGGAGCGGATTGACGAAGATGCTGACGCAGGTGTCAGCGTTGTCCCCCACCGAACGGCGAACGAGGGCCAGGTGACCGGCATGCAGCGCGCCCATCGTGGGAACGAACCCCAGCCCCGAGCGTCGGGCTTCGCCACACCAAAGGCGGGCCTGCTCAGGATCGGGACAGAGTCTCATCGGTCCTGGCCGAGCTCCTGAACACGCTCTCGTACGGTCCGCCCGCAGCCCCGGAGCTTCAGGTCGGGGCGCAGCCGGGCCATGGGTTCGAGCACGAACAGGCGCTCCTCCATCCTCGGGTGGGGCACGATCAGGTCCGCTTCCAGGTGTTCTTCGTCCCCGTAGAGCAGGAGGTCGAGGTCGATCGTGCGCGGCGCGTTGGCCACGCCCCGGGGCCGCTCCCGCCCGAGGAGAGCCTCGATCTCCAGGAGCCGCGCCAGGAGCTCCCGGGGTCCCAGCTCGCTGCGGGCGAGCAGCACCCCGTTAATAAAGGAGGGCTGATCGGCCGGCCCACCCACGGGCTCGGTCTCCACCCAGGGAGAGACCTCCACGACCTCGATCCCCGGGCTGGCCCCCAGGATCGCCACGGCGCGCTCCAGGGTCCGGCGCCGATCGCCGAGGTTCGCCCCCAGCCCGATCCAGACCTCAACGCTGGGCATGAACCTCCCCCGCGGCGCGCCGCGCTCGCCAACGTGCCAGGAGCGGCCCCACGAGCCCGAAGAGCGCGAAGCCGTTGAAGGTGAGGAACAGGATCGGGACCGGAGCCAGGAGGAACAGGAAGACGGCGAACACGATCGTGACCAGGGTGAAGAACTGGGCGCGGCCACGCAGGATCAGGCTCGTGAGGTGCACGTAGCGCACGCGGCTCACCATCAGGAGCCCCAGGGCCGGCAGCATGAACACGAGGAGCAGCGGAACGACGTCCAGGAGCGGCCCCCAGTCGACGTTCTCCATCCAACCGAGCAGGCGATGCATGGGGGTCGGCGTCCCGTCGGTCTGTTCGAGCTCGGGCCGGCGCAGGATCAGGTAGAGCCAGATGGTCGAGGCCACGGCCCCCGCCGCGACCGGGGAAGGCAGTCCGTGGAAGCTCTTGCTGTGGCCCGCGCGCTCCTTCTCGCTTTCGAGGTTGAAGCGCACCAGACGCAGGATGGCCATCAGGGCAAAGGCCGCGGCGGCGATGAAGTGCAGGCGGGGATTGCCGGTGTAGCCGCTGATGGGTCCCTCGTGCTCGATGAGCATCTTGGTCAGCATGGCCGGTACGACCCCGAAGGTCAGGGCGTCGGAAAACGAGTCCAGCTCCGCCCCGAAGTCGCTGTGGGCCTTGGCCATCCGGGCCACCAGCCCGTCGAGGCTGTCGAAGACCATGCCCAGGAAGACCAGGAAGCAGGCGGCCTCCATCTTGCGGTAGAAGACCACCGGGTCGCCGCCGGACAGGGTCAGGGCGTCGATCCCCTTGGCGAGGGCCAACAGGCCCACGAAGGCGTTGGCCAGGGTGATGAGGTTCGGGAGGATGTGGATGCGGCGCATGGCGGTGCCGGGTCCCGGCGGGGCGGCACTATACTCCCCAGGGGCCCGATCCTTCGCCCTGGGGTCGATCCGAGGCCCCGGAGCCGCGACAGGCCGGGCGATTTCCCGGCCCCGGCGGTATATGATTCCGCCATGACCGAGATCATGGATATCCGGGGACGGGAGATCCTCGATTCGCGGGGCAACCCGACCATCGAGGTGGACGTGGCGCTGGAGAGCGGCGCCTTCGGTCGGGCGGCGGTGCCTTCGGGTGCTTCGACCGGAATCCACGAGGCCCACGAGCTGCGGGACGGCGAGGGGCGCTACAACGGCAAGGGCGTGCTCAAGGCGGTCGAGAGCGTGAACACGGAGCTGGCTCGACACCTGGTCGGCTTCGACGCCTTCGACCAGATCGGGCTCGACCGCTCGATGATCGACCTCGACGGCACGCCCAACAAGGCGCGCCTGGGGGCCAACGCCCTCCTGGGAGTTTCCCTGGCGGCGGCCAAGGCGGCCGCCGAGGAGTGTGCTCTCCCCCTCTATCGCTACCTGGGTGGCGCCGGCGCGGCCACGCTGCCGGTTCCGATGATGAACATCCTCAATGGAGGGGCCCACGCGGACAACAACGTGGACCTGCAGGAGTTCATGGTCATGCCGTTCGGGGCGACGCGCTTCTCGGAGGGACTGCGCATGGGCACCGAGGTGTTCCACGCCCTCAAGAGCGTGTGCCGCGACAAGGGACTCAACACGGCGGTCGGGGACGAAGGCGGCTTCGCGCCGAACCTGAAGTCGAACGAGGAAGCCCTCGAGCTGTTGCTCTCCGCGGTCGAGAAGACCGGTCTGATGGTGGGCAGTGACGTGCGCATCGCCATCGATGCGGCGGCGGCGGAGTTCCTGAAGGACGGCGCCTACCACGTGGACGGCAAGCCGCACACCCCTGCCGACCTGATCGAGCTCTACGCCAGCTGGTGCGGCAAGTACCCGATCTTCAGCATCGAGGACGGTCTCGACCAGGACGACTGGGACGGTTGGAAGCAGCTGACCGAACGGATCGGCGACAAGGTTCAGCTCGTGGGCGACGACCTGTTCGTGACGAACACCCAACGCTTGAGCCAGGGCATCGAACAAGGCGCGGGCAACGCGATCCTGATCAAGGTCAACCAGATCGGCACCCTGACCGAGACCCTCGAAGCGATCCAGATGGCACACCGTGCCGGGTTCCGGGCCGTCATCAGCCATCGCTCGGGGGAAACCGAGGACACGACCATCGCCGACCTGGCCGTGGCGACGGGAGCCGGTCAGATCAAGACCGGAGCCCCCTGCCGCAGCGATCGGGTGGCCAAGTACAACCGCCTGCTGCGCATCGAGGAAGAGCTCGGCGCCGGAGCCTGTTACGCGGGCGGACTGTTCGGCTGAGAACGAAGATGAAGCGCCTGCCCCGAGTCCCCGCGCTGCATTCCCTCCTGGGGGGACGTGTGTTCTCGTGGGCCCCGATCTACCTGCCCTCCATCTTCCTGGCCCACTTCGCTCTGCTCGGGCTCAAGCCCACCTGGCAGCGCTCGCGCGAGCTCGAAGCCGAGAGCGCCCAGATCGAACTGCGCACCGAGCGACTCGTCTCGGAGCGGCGCGAGCTGGAGCTGGACCTGCGGCGCCTGGAAGATCCGATCTACCGCGAGCGCGTTCGGCGCAGCTTGATCACACCGGGCATGCGCCCGCTGCTCGTGGATCCGCCCCCCGCCAACCGGCGCTAGTGGTGAGTTCCCCGATCGGCCCGTTGGCTCGGGTGAGCCTGGGTCTCTTAATCGCAGGCGCCCTCACCTCGACGTCGGGACAGGAGCTGCCGCCCGGTGCCGAAGGCCCTCTGCGCAACGACGCCTTCTTGCCCGCCGATCCCGACCGGGCCGCCGAGCTCGAGCAAGGGGACCAGGCCTTGGAGCGCGCCCGCAAGGAAGCGGAAAGGGCGGAGCGTGAACGCTGGCTCGCGGTCGCCTTCGACCACTGGTACGAAGCCCTGGGCGCGAGCGGTCCGGAAACGGTCGTCTTCGCCGACGACGACCGGCGCCTCGTCCGGGGCGTGGCCTCGGCCGTGCGCCACCGGCTCACCCAGCTCTCCCCCGCCGAGCGCTCCTTCTGGAGCCAGCGCTTCGCCGACCTCGCCCAGAGCGAGCTCCTGCCCTGGCTGGGCGGGCCCCTGCGGGATCGGCGCGCGCGACAGCTCAAGCTGAGGGACGTCGAACGGCGCTACCCGTGCACCTCGGCCGCCGCCCGGGCCGCCTTGGCCCTGGCCGATCTGGCGTGGGAGGAGGGACACACGCTCACCGCTCTCGAAGACCTGCGCCGCTGCAGCCAGCACGTGCGCGGGTTCGGCGGCGAAGCCGACTTCGATGCGTCCCTCGAGGAGCGCCGCGAGCGCTGGCGTCGGCTCTTGCCCCAGGACAGCGAACAGCCCTGGGAGGGGGCCGGCGGATTGGAGGCGGTCGGTGTCCTGCGCCTTTCCGAGGAAGTCGACCGACCCCGACCCGGAGCCGGCCCCCTCTTGCCCGGGCTCGTCTTCCTGGAGGATGGACGCTTCGCGGTGCAGACGGCGGACGAGGTTCACCTGTTCGACCGCGAGGAGAACCAGGTGCCCAAGCGGCTGGCCCTGTTCCGCCCCGACGATCTCCTCTCGCTCAATTCCCTGCCGCCGACCCTCCCGAACCCGGCCGGCACCCTGCCCTGGTCCCACCACCCCACGAGCGATGCGGGACGCCTGTACCTCGTCCAGGGTCGTGGCCTGGCCGGGGAGAGCCCCAACGCGCTCCTGTGCGTGGAGCCTCCCGAGCCTGCCTCGACCCCGGCCTTCGACCTCCTGGGAAGAGGCCTGCTCCCCAGCCTGCGCTGGGCCGTGACCGGAGATCTGCTCATCGACGCCCAGGGCGAGGTCTCCGCCGTTCCCGACCTGGCCGACTTCGCCTGGGCCGAGTTCCAGCCCGGACCGGTCGTGATCGAAGGCAAGGTGCTGGCCCAGGTGCGCTTGATCGAAGGCGAGATCGAGAACTGGCTGCTCGCCTTCGACGCCCGCACCGGCAAGCTCCTGTGGAAGCGCTTCCTGGCCAAGGGCTCGGACATCACCCCCGACGGCTCCCGCTTCGGAAGCCGCAGGATCGCCTCCCTGGCCTCCCAGCCTCTCCTCGCGGTCGGTTCCCGGGTCTTCGCCGGCACCCACCTCGGCGCTGGTTTCCTGGTCGATACCGCCGAGGGTGAGATCCTCTGGGGCTTCAAGAACCGGCGCCGGGCGCCGGAGGAAGACGGCTGGGACGGAGGACGGCCGTGCCTGGCCTCCGACGGACCACAAAGCGACATCCTATGGGGTCCGGCCGATTCGGACCGCCTCTATCGCCTCCCTCCAGGTCCGCTCGAAGGCCCGGTGGAGATCCCCAGGCGGGATCCGCTGGAGATCGGGGAGGCGGAAGCCCTGCTCGGGGGCACCCTGGAAGAGGTGCTCGTCCAGGGTCGAGCCGGTCCGGAGCGAACCGTGAGCCTCCTGGGCCAGCCGGGAACCCCACGCCAGGATGCGCTCTTCCTGGGCCCCGGGGAGCGGTTTGCGGGGCAGGGGCTGGTCTCGGCCCAGCGCGTCTGGGTCTCCAGCGATTGGGGCATCTACCTGTTCGACCGCAGCCGAGACCTGTTCCTGCTCGACTACGTGGGTTTCCAGGTGCCGGCGTCGAGAAGCGCCTCCAGGGCCGGAGGGAGCCTCCACGCCCACGGCCAGCGCGTCCTGGCCCTCGGCCAGGACACCCTGTGGGTGTTCCGGACCCGGAACAGATTGCCCGATGGAAAATAACCCCACACAGGAATGACGTTCGAATCCGATAGTTGTCCCTGTAGGCCGGCTCCCCCCAACGTATTAAAGGCGTAGGGATCCGGGCTGCCGGAAAAGGAGTCTGCCTCCTTTTCGCATCGTCCGGAGAGTCCCAAAGAACCCTGTGGTCCGATCCCCGAGGGCACGTCCCTTTTCTTCGAGGCAACCGATGACAGCGAGCACCCCCGAGAACCACGCCCAGTCCCTGCAACGCCTGGTCGAGGTCCACGCCCGAATGAAGGAGGAGCTCCACCGGCGCATCGTGGGGCAGGAAGAGGTGATCGACCAGCTGCTCCTGGGCATCCTCACCCGGGGCCACTGTCTCCTGGTCGGCGTCCCTGGCCTGGCCAAGACGCTGCTCATCTCGAGCCTGTCCGAGACCCTGGATCTGTCCTTCAATCGCATCCAGTTCACCCCGGACCTGATGCCGGGCGACATCACCGGAACGGACCTCCTGCACATCGATCCCGAGACCAACGAACGGCGCTTCCGCTTTGCCCCCGGCCCGCTGTTCGCCAACGTCGTCCTGGCGGACGAGATCAACCGCACGCCCCCCAAGACCCAGGCGGCCCTGCTCGAATCGATGATGGAGCGCCAGGTCACGATCGGCGGCGAGGTCCACCCTCTGCCGGACCCCTTCTTCGTCCTGGCCACGCAGAACCCGATCGAGCAGGAGGGCACCTACCCGCTGCCCGAGGCGCAGCTCGACCGCTTCATGCTGATGGTGCGCGTGCCCTACCCGACCAAGGACGAGGAGCGCGAGATCCTGCGGCGCACCACCGGGGAAGGCTCCACCGAGCTGTCGGTCGTGCTCAACGGGGACGACCTGAAGAGAATCCAAGCTGCGATCCGCTCGCTGCCGGTCTCCGACCACGTGCTCGACTACGCCCTTGCGCTGACCCGCGGCACCCGCGTCCGCTCCGAGGAGCCGCTCGAGTTCCTGCGGGAGTGGGTCACCTGGGGCGCAGGCCCGCGCGCCAGCCAGTTCCTGATCCTGGGCGCCAAGGCCAACGCCGCCATCGCCGGACGCAGCCACGTCGCCGTCGAGGACGTGCGCGCCGTGGCCCACCCGGTTCTGCGCCACCGCATCGTGACCAACTTCTCCGCCGCGGCGGAAGGCTTGACGTCCGACGACATCATCGATCGTCTCCTGCAGGAGGTCGATCCGGCGGCCGGCGTCGGAGCCGGCGTTCCTGGAATCCCGAGCGCGGCCACGAACAGCTAGCCCCGGGTCATGGCAGCGCCTCCCCAGGGAACACGCTCCCCAAGCGGAGAATCGTCGGTGCTGGACCCCGCGGTCCTCGACCGGCTCTCCGGTCTGTCCGTCGTGGCCCGCACGGTGGTCGAGGGCTTCATGGCCGGACACCATCGCTCGCCGCACCGCGGCAGCTCGATCGAGTTCGCCCAGCACCGCCAGTACGTCCCCGGAGACGAGCTGCGGCGCGTGGACTGGAAGATCTTCGCGCGTTCGAACCGATTGGTCGTCAAGGAGTTCGTCGAAGAGACGAACTTCAGCTGCCACCTCCTGGTCGATGCCAGCGAGTCGATGGCCTTCGGCTCGGGGAGCTGGAGCAAGTTCGACTACGCGCGCTGGTGCGCGGCGTCCCTGGGGCACCTGGTGCTGCGCCAGCGGGACGCAGCCGGCCTGGTGCTGTTCGACGAAGAGGCGCGCGACAAGGTGCCCCCCAAGAGCGGCGCCCACCAGCAGCACGAGATCCTCAACTGCCTGGAGAACGCCCGCCCGAGCGGCTCGACCGGGGTGGGCGACGTCCTGAACTGGATCGCCGGACGACTCTCGCGGCGCGGCATCGTGGCCGTGTTCTCCGACTTCTTCGACGACGTCGAGAAGCTGCTCGTGGGCGTGCGCAAGCTGACGCACCGGGGACACGAACCGATCCTGTTCCAGATCCTCGATCCCCAGGAGCTCGAGTTCGACTACGAGCGCACCCTGCGCCTCGACGGCCTGGAAGGCATGGGAAGGCTCAAGGTGGACCCCAAGGCCCTGCGCGCCGCCTACCGCGAGGAGATCCGCAAGCACCAGGAGGAGCTGGCCAAAGGTGCGCGCGCCCTTAGCGTCGACTTCGTGCCGCTCTTGACCTCGACTCCCCTCGACGTCGCGCTCTCGACGTACCTCGCCCGACGCTCGGCCCAAGCCCGAAGGAGCTAGCCCATGCCCTTCGAAGGCTTCATTCACCCTGCCCTCGCCGCCGGCACGCTCCTGGCGGCCGTGCCGCTGCTCATTCACCTGTTGAACCGCCAGCGCCACCGCCCCCTGCAATGGGCGGCCATGCGCTTCGTGGAAGCGGCCTATCGCAGGACGCGGCGTCGCGCGCGGCTCGAGAACCTGCTCCTGCTCCTCCTGCGCATGGCCGCCGTGGCGCTCCTGGCCCTCGCCATCGCGCGCCCCTTCACCGGGTCCGACAGCCCGCTCGCTCCCTTGACGGAGAACCGCCGCGACCTCGTCCTGATCCTCGACGGCTCGGCGTCCACGGGCTATCGCGACGGCGTCGAGAGCGTGCACGAAGAGATCCTCGGGCGCGCCCGGGAGATCCTCGCTTCCCTGGACTCGACCCGCGGCGACCGCGTGCGACTGTTCCATGCGGCCGCTCTCCCGAGGCTCCTGGCCGGTCGTTCTCCCGAAGACGCCCTGGCGGCCCTGGCGACGCTGTCGGCCCCCACCGACGAACGCCTCGACCTGACGGCCGCGTTGAACGAGGTGGTCGAGCTGGTCGAGGACGAAGCCCAGGGAGCCGCCCTCGGATCGCTGGAAGTGCGCCTCTTGAGCGACCTGCAGCGCAGCTCGTTCGTGCCCCCGATCGAAGGTCGCCTGGAGGAAGAGGGCGAAGAGCCGGTGGCTCCCCTGCGACGGGTCCTCGATCGCCTGGCCGAGCTCGAGATCCAGGTCTGGGTCGAGGACCTGGGGGCCAGTGCGCTCACGCCGCCCAACCTGGGGGTCGAGGCCATCGAGACCGTCGGTGAGCTGATCGGCACGGGCCTCACGACGGAGGTCGCCGTGCGCGTGCGCAACCACGGTTCCACGGGCCGCGCCGGGGTCCGGGTGGCCCTCTCGGTCGACGGCGAGCGCCAGCCGAGCCGCAAGATCGACGTCGCCGCGGCGAGCACGGCCGTGGCCATCTTCCCGGTCGCCTTCCGGGAGGGCGGGTACCACACGCTGCTGGCCGAGCTGGAAGGCGATCGTCTCGCCGTCGACGACGTCCGTCCCCACGTCCTGCACGTGCCCCCCACCCTGCGCGTGCTGCTCGTCAACGGCGACCCGAGCGACGAGATCGATCGGGACGAAGTCGGCTACTGGCGCTCGGTGCTCGAGCCCCTGGACGACGGTCTCGGGGCGAGCTCGGCTCCCTTCAGCACGCGCACCTTGACCCAGGCCGCCTTCCGCGCGGCCGAGGTCGACCTCGGCGAGAGCGACGTGATCGTCCTGGCCAACGTTTCGACCCTGGATCCGGCCACCATCGAACGCCTCGAGGGCCGGGTGGCCGCCGGTGCCGCCCTGATCATCACGCTCGGGGACCGGCTGTCCGATGCGCGCGCGATGGAGAGCTTCAACGCTCGCATGTGGCGCGCGGACGGAAGCGGCCTCTCCCCGGCCAAGCTGGCGCGGCTGAACGAGGTGCCCTCGCGACGGGACGACTACCACCGCGTGGCCGAGTTCGACGAGGAGCATCCCAGCCTGCGCTTCTTCTCCGACGAACGCTGGCGTCCCTTCTTGACCGAGGTGCCGATCTACGCCTTCGTCGCCTGCAGGCCCCTGGAGGGCACGCGCGTCCTGGCCAGCCTGGACGACGCGGACCAGAGCCCCTTGCTCCTCGAGCGCGAATACGACCGGGGACGGGTCTACCTGTGGACGACGACGGCGGACGCGGACTGGAACCGCATCCCCGAGTCGCCGGCCACCCTGGTGCCCCTCGTTCACGAGCTCCTGCGCGAAGCGGGCAGCGCCCGGGTCGAGAACCGCAACGTCGACATCGGTGCCACCCTGGTGGCCGAAGTCGCCAGCTTCCCGCGCAGCCCCGCCCTCCTGCGACCGGACTCCTCGCGCCAGCCGCTGGACGGTGAGCCGAGCGAGGTGGTCGAGGGCGTCTGGCGCCTTCCGCCGCTGCCCCAGGCCGATCAAATCGGCGTGTGGCGCGTCGAGATGGAAGGCACCGAAGAGGTCTCCTTCGCCGTTCAGTTCGATCCCGACGAGGGCGACCTCGGTCGCGTTTCCCACGAAGAGCTGGAGGGCGACCACCGCACCTGGCGCATCCGGGACCAGCGGGGAGGCGGCGAGGACGATTCGCCCGACGACGTGCCCAAGCAGGGTGAGCTGTGGCGCTGGCTGGCCGGAGCCTGCCTGGCTGCCCTCGTGCTCGAAACGCTCTGGGCCGCGTGGATCGGCCGCGGAAGGAGGATCGCATGAACCTCGCCTCGATCCTGCTGACGCAAGCGGAGGAAAAGGAAGGGCTGCGCGAGAGCCTGCGCCTCTTGGACCTCCCGGCCGCCTGGGTGGTCGTGCTCGTCATCCTGCCGCTGTTCGCCCTCGTGACCTGGATCGGGTACGGACGCGAAACGATCAGCACGCCGATGCGAGCGGTGCTCTCCGGCCTGCGCCTCTTGGCCTTCCTGCTCTTGTTCTTCGTCCTGGCGCGCCCCGTGCTGGTCGAACGCCGCGAGGAGGTCTACCCGGCCGAGGTGCTCGTGCTGCTGGACGACTCGGCGAGCATGCAGCGCAAGGACTCCTACTCGGGCGACGAAGCCCAGCGCCGCGCCATCGCCAAAGCGGTGGGAGCCCAGCCTTCCGAACAGTCTCGCCTGGTCCTGGCCCAGGAGGCCCTGGACAAGACGATCCTGCCCCTGTTCGCCAAGGGCGAGTACGAGCACCAGCTGTTCGGCTTCGCGGAGGCGACCACTCCCCTCGACCGCCCGTCTTCGGCCACAGGTCGCGGCGCCGGCACCCACCTGGGCGACGCCGTCACCCAGGCCCTCGCCTCCCATCGCGGCCGTCCGGTGACCGACGTGGTCGTCCTGTCGGACGGGCGGAGCAACGGCGGCTTGGCGGTGCTCGAAGCCGCCCGTACCGCCGGCGCCGCGGGCATCCCCGTCCATACCGTGGTCATCGGGGACACCCGTCCCGAGCTCAACGCCGTCATCGAGCTGATCGAAGCTCCCACCGACGCCCTGCAGGAAGACGAGCTCGCGGTCACCGTGCGCGTGCGCAGCCGTGGCGGCAGCGACCTGCCCGACGCCTTCGTGACCCTCGAGGAGATCGTCGACGAGGACGGCCTCGAGACCCAGACGCTGGCCGAAGAGCGCGTGGCCCTGACCGAGGCGGGCGAGAGGGTCGTGCTCGTGGCGCGGGCCGGAGTGGGCACCGGAGAACGACGCTTCCGGGTCTCCATTCCGCCCCTCGAGAAGGAGACCATGGTCGACGACAACCGGGTCGAGTTCAGCGTGCACGTCTCTCCGGCCCGGATGCGCGTGCTCTACGTCGATGGCTACCCGCGCTGGGAGTACCGCTACCTCAAGAACCTACTCCTGCGGGCGGACAAGTACCTCGACGTGCAGTGCTTCCTGCTCTCGGCCACGCCCGACTTCCCCCAGGAGTCGAGCGCCAATCTGCCGGCCCTGCGCGAGGTACCGAGCTCCCGCGAGGAGCTGCTGGCCAACTACGACGTGATCATCCTGGGGGACATCAACCCTAACGCGATCTCCCCGGACCCGGCCCGCTGCGAGGCCTTCATGGCGGCTCTGCGCGAGTTCGTCGAGGCGGGTGGAGGGGTTTTGTTCCAGGCCGGTGAGTTCGACAACCCGCGCGCCTTCAAGCAGACCCCGCTCGAGGAGGTCCTGCCCGTCGTGCTCGACCCGACCGGCGTCCTGGCCTTCGACGGAGACACGACGCGCGAATCGCGGCCCGTCCTGGAACAGCCCACCGATCCCCACGAGATCGTGCGCCTGCACCCCGACGCGGACAAGAACCGGCTCCTGTGGGAAACGCCATCGGGACTGCGCGGCTTCTACTGGTACCAGCCGGTTCGCAGGGCCAAGCCCGGAACCAGCGTGCTCTTGCGCCACCCGAGCGACCGCAGCACCCAGACGGGCGAGCTGTATCCCCTGCTCGTCACGGGCTACTTCCCCTCCGGGCGCACGATGTTCCTGGCCCTGGACTCCACCTGGATGTGGCGCTTCCACTACGGAGATCGCTACCACGAGATCTTCTGGCGCAGCGCGATTCGCTGGCTGGCCCTGGGACGCCTGAAGAGCGGCGACCGACGCTTCCGACTGGAGACGTCCCGCTCGGCCTACGACCTGGAAGAGCGCATCACGCTCGAGGCGCGGGTCTTGAACCAGGACTTCCGCCCCTCCGAGCGCGACGGACAGAAGGTGACCTGGAGCGGTCCCGAAGGACGCCCCCAGGAGCTCGAGCTGGCCGCCGTCGGGGAGCGCGGCGGCGTCTACCGCGGCAGCCTGCAGGTCGACCGCCCGGGGCTGTACCGGGCCTGGATCGAGGAGGACGGCAAGCGCATGTCCTCGGTCGAGTTCGAGGTCAACCTGCCCTCACGGGAGAACGCCGACCCGAGTCCGGACCCGGCCAGCCTGGCCCTCTTGGCCTCGCGCACGGGCGGTCGCAGCCTGAGCCTGTCCAGCCTGGACGATCTCGCGAGCGAGTTCCCCGGGGGCGAGGAGCGGCGCGAGCCCATCTCCTCCAGCCTCCAGGACGCCTGGGACCGTCTCGGCACCCTGCTCCTGGCCCTGGGCCTGCTCTCGGCCGAGTGGATTCTGCGCAAGAAGGTCGAACTGGTATGAGCTCTTTCCGGCTCGACCCCACGGGAGAACCCCCCGCTCCTAGAATGGGTTCCGTGAAGTGCTCCTGGCCGAAGTTCGCCATCGCCCTGGGCCTCCTGTCCTCCTGGGCCTGGGCCGGCCCGCCGCAGGAAGACGGAGGCCAGACCCAGAGGCGCTTCTTCGCCATTCCCGAGGCCCGGGACGCCCGAACCCTGGCCGAACGAGCCCAGGATCACATCGCCGCCCAACGCTGGACCAACGCCCTGGCGGACCTGCAGCGACTGATCGAAGAACACGGCGGCGACGTGCTGCCGGCGGACATGGCCGAGGGCAACGAGCGCAGCCTGTTCGCCGTCTATCCGGGTGCCGCCGAGTGGGCCGAGCGCACCCTCCTGAATCTCTCCGCCGAGGGCCAGAGGCTCTACCGCGAGCGCTACGAGGCCCAGGCCCGGACGGCGCTCGACGTGGCGCGCACCCGGGCGGAGCGTCGGGCCCTGGTCGAAGTGGCGCGCCGCTGGCCCCTGACCAGCGCGGCCCAGGAGGCGTGGTGGGCCCTGGGCGACCTCGAGTTCGAGGAAGGCTACCTCCAGGAAGCGCTGGCGGCCTGGGCCCGCGCCCGGGAGCTCGATCCGAACGCCGCGGGGGCCGCCTCCGCGGCCGACAAGCGCATGCTCCCGGCACGCAGGATCCTCGCGGAACAAGAGACTCCGGAAACGGCCCCGGGCTCTCGGACCCCAGGACTGCCCCACCACGACTCCGACTCCTGGAGCCTGGAGGGGCTCGATCTCGACCCGTTCCGTGCGGGGGGAGGTCTCTACCACTTCAACCTGATGCCGGTGCTCGTGGGAGAGAAGGTGCTGCTGTCGACGACGATGCGGCTCTACTCCATCGACGCCTTCACGGGCGACCTCATCTGGCAGCAGGGCCCGGTCGAGGGTTGGGACGCGCTGGACAGCCGCGAGCAGGGCGACCTGTTCGAGGGACTGGCCCGGGAGAGGCTGCTCAGCTGGCCGGCGGTCGGCGGCAGCGTGGTCGTGGCGGCCATGCAGATTCCCTACAGCCGCGACCAGAACGACCATTGGCAGGGCATCGACATCATGGCCGCCATCCCCGAGCGGCGCCTCTTCGCCTACGACCTCGAAAGCGGCCGCCCGCTCTGGGACCACGCCCCAGAGTTCGTCTCGGGCATCGAGGGCGGGCTGGATCTGGACGGGGTGAGCCGCCGCTTCGAAGAGCGCATGCTCGTGGCCGCCCCGCCCCGGATCGTGGGCTCGCGCATCCTCGTGCCCTGCTACCAGATGCAAGGGCGCATCGACTACCACGTGGCTTGCTACGAGCTGCGCACCGGGGAACGGCTCTGGTCGACCAGCCTCGTGAGCGGTCAGCGCGAGCGCAACATGTTCGGTCGCGCCCAGGAAGAGTTCGTCGCCTCCCCCCTCGCCGTCAGCGGCGACACGGTGATCGCCCAGACCGAGCTCGGCACGGTGGCCGCCCTCGACCTGGCCACGGGCCGCATCCTGTGGGAGTCCCTGTACGAGCAGATCCCCCTGCCGAAGACCCACAACTACAACGCTCCCCAGCGCGAGCAGAAGTGGCGCGAAGCGGCCCCGGTGATCGTGGGCAACGTCGTCGTCTCGACGCCCACGGACTCCGAGCACCTGATCGCCTTCGAGCTCGAGACCGGTACGGTCCTGTGGTCCTACCGCGAGCAGTTCCTGCGCAGCTCGAAGGCCCGGCACTACGCGCTGATCGGAGCCGACGAGCGTACCGTCTACCTGGACGGCGAGCGCGTCAGCGCCCTCGAGAAGGCCGGCGGCCTGGGCAAGGCTCACCCCCCCTTCCAGCGGCGCTGGAGCTTTCCGATCGAGGAAGGTCGCGCGCGCACGCATCGGCCGCGCGCGGTGCTGGCCGACGACGTCCTGGTCGTGCCCACCAAGGACGAGCGCATCGTGCTCGATCGCAAGAGCGGCGACCCGCGGCGCCTGGAGTCGGGGGCCTGGTCCTTCTCCGAGTCCGGGAACCTCGCCCTGGGCGACGGCATGATGTTCACCCTGAGCCAGAAGCGCCTGACGGCCTTCTTCGATTGGGACTCGCTTCTGGCGCGCAAGCGGGCCAACCTCGCCAAGTTCCCCGACGATCCCGAAGCCGCCCTGGCCACGGCCGAGCTGGCCGCGCGCCGCGGTCTGTCCCTCCACGAGCGGGGGGATCCGAAGGCCGCCCTCGATTACCTGGGGGAAGCGCGCACGATCCTCGAGACGCGGGTCGAGGGCAACGAGGACCCCGACCGGCGCCTGTCGGGATCCCTGTTCGAAGTGCTCTCCTCCGAGGCCGAGGTGCGCACGGGGCTCGCCCAGTCGCCCCAGGCGCTCGAGGCCCTGCGCCGGGCGCGCCTCTACGTGCGCAATCGGGAAGACCTGCGCGACGTGCTGCTGCACGAGGAGGCCTTGCTGAGGCACGGCGGCCTGGCCGACCGCCTGACCACCCTGGCCGAGCTGGAACAGCGCTGCGCCGACCTCCCCCTGCCCGCGAGAATCCTCGAGGGCTCGGCCGACTGGTTGATCGGAGAGGCGCTGCTGGACGAGACCGAGCTGGAGGGCTGGAACGAAGCCCTGCTCCCGGTCGGGCTCTGGGTCCTGCTCACCCGGGCCGATGCGCGCGCGCGGGCCGCGGACCGCTCCGGGGCCCTGGTCGACCTGCACGGAGCCCTGGCCCGCTACGGCGAGCTCGCGATCAGCGAGGGCCTGCGCGTGGGTAGCATCGTGCGTCGGCGCATCGGACGGCGCCTGGAACTGGACGGGCCGGACGACTACGCCGTGTTCGAAGAGCGCGCGACGGAGCTCTTCCAGGAGGCCATGACGGCGAACGATCCCAAGCTCCTGCGGACCGTCGCGGATCTCTACCCCCACTCCCAGGCCGCGATCCGTGCCAACCGCGCGCGACTCGACTGGGCCTTCCGGGCCCAGGACGCCGAAACGGTGGCGCGCATCGTGGGCGAGGCCATCCAGAATCCACAGACCCAGAAGAAGGAGTCGGCCCTGCTGCTCCTCAGGCTGGGCAGCCTCCTGGCGGACGCCGGCAACGAGCCCTTCTACGAGGGCCTCCTGGCCTTCCTGGTCGAGCGCTTCCCCGCACTCCGTTCCGACATCGAAGCCCACGGCCGGCGCACCCTGAACGAGATCTACAAGGAGCGTGTCGCCTCCGACCCCGCGCCCCAGGTTCCCGAGCCGGGCTTCGACGAACGTGCCGGCTACGCCTCCAGCTACCTGGGACTCTTCCTCTACCTCGGACAGCTGGCTCCCGAGCGCTGGTCCCAGGAACAGGCGCCCTCCACGATCCACGTGTACGCCCGAAACCGCGAGCTGTTCGGCTTTGCTTCGACCGATCCGACCGAAGTGAGCTGGCAGGCGCGTCGCATTCCTTTCGACCTCGAGCGCGAGACGTCCACGGTCAGCGAGAGCCGCGTCATCTGCGGCGGTTCCGCGGCCGAGGGGGAAAGGCTCCTGGCCTACGACCGCCAGGGCGAGCTGGTCTGGTCCCACGATCTGGGCGAACAGGTGCTCTCGAGCGTGCGCTGCTTCGGCGGCATCGTGGTCGCCTTGGCCAGCTCCCCCAAGAAGAGCTCCGACCGCCTGTTCGCCTTCGACGCCCACCTCGGCACGCCCCTCTGGCAGCTCCCCATCCGCCGCACGGGAGCCCGCTGGGAGGAGCCGATCCAGGGAGAGCCCGGGGACGGCGTGCTGGTGCTCTTCGGCTTGCGCTGGGGCAAGCCGACCGTCGCGCTCATCGTCGACCTGTATCGCGGAGAGGTGCGCAGCCGCTTCGAGCTGGGCCACACCGAGTCCAAGGTCGCCGAATCCGCCTGGATCGACGGGGGCAAGATCTGGATCCCGACCTTCACCCGCACGCGGGACCTCTCCAGCGGCGTGACAGGCTACGACCTGGCCACGGGCGAGGCCGTCTCCAACGTCGAGTTCTCCGACTCCGAGGAGCTCTACGCCGTGGTCGAATCCGGGGGGGAGAACTACCTGATCACGGTGCCCGACTCGGTCGAGAGCCAGCCGCGCAACGGAGGCATCTACCAGCTCGACCCCGACCACGGTTTGCAGCGTACGGTGTTCGAGATGAGGGCCGGCGACGAGCCCATGGGGCTCCAGGAGAAGGCGCGCACGCGGCTCCCCTCGCCCTACGTGTTCGTCTACTCCCGGCGTTCCACCGGCAAGACGACGCCCATCCAGGCCATCCACCTGCCGTTCCAGCGACGCTGGGTCCATCACCTGCCGGTCTCCTACGACGAGCTGTACCAGCGCTCCCTGCCCATGCCGGTCGTCTCGGAAGACTGCGTGGCCATCGCCTACGTGACGCGCCATCCGACCAGCCGCGGCCCCGACGAGGCCCGGCTGGAGTTCGTGGATCGCAACACGGGCCTGCAGCGCGACCGCAGGAACCTGCACGATGACTTCAGCGGCTCCGACCTGGAGCTGCGGGGTTTGGGGGACGCTCTGTTCGTGGTGGGTCAACGCCCCCACCGCACCGGCAACCGGCTCGAGATCTTCCAGGAGGTCCGCTGATGTCCCTAGGCACGCTCGTTCTCGCCCTCGCCCCCTGCCCGCTTCCGTTCCAGGAGAGCGGCTACGAATCCATGCCGATCGTCGTCACCGACGGTCAGCGCGAAGCGGTGGAGCGCGGCTTGGTGTGGCTGGCCGCCCACCAGAACGCGGACGGCAGCTGGCCCGGAAAGATCGGCTACAAGCTGAACAGCGACTACCGCCAGACGGGCGAAGGCGGGCACGTGGCCGTCACCTCCCTGGCGTGCATGGCGTTCCTGGCCGGAGGCCATTTGCCCGGCCGCGGCGAGTACGGGGACGTGGTGGAGCGTGGCCTCAGCTTCGTGCTGCAGACGGCCCAGGAAGACGGCTACATCACCCACGGCGGGACGCGCATGTACAGCCATGCCTTCGCCACCCTGTTCCTGGCCGAGATCTACGGCATGACCCACCGCCAGGACGTGCGGCGCAAGCTCCAGAAGGCGGTCGACTTCATCGTCGACACCCAGAACGAGGAAGGAGGCTGGCGCTACGTTCCCTTCGCCCCCGAGTCCGACATGTCGATCGTGGTCTGTCAGGTGCTCGCCCTGCGCGCCGCGCGCAACATCGGCATCCGCGTGCCCAAGTCCACGGTCGACCTGGCCGCCCAGTACGTGGTCGACTCCGCGATCACCGAGAACAGCCGTCGCCGCCTGCGCGCCAACATGTTCGCCGACGAGATCGGGTCCTTCCATTACCAGCGCGGACGCGGCTCACGCTCCTCTTTTCCCCTGACCGCCGCGGGCGTCACGGCCCTGCACGGGGTCGGCATCTACTCCGACGACTCCATTCGTCGCGGGCTCGACTACCTCGCCCGCCACCTGGACCAGTTCAACCGCCAGTACGGCGCCCCCCGGGACGGGCACTACTTCTTCTGGTACGGCCACTACTACGGCGTGCAGGCCATGTACACCGCCGGCACCTCGTCCCACGTCAACTACTGGGAGCCCTACTTCGGCCGCGTTCGCGAAGAGTTGATCGCGATGCAGGGCCCCGACGGGTCCTTCCCCAACCGCGTCGGTCCCGGACGCGCCTTCGGTACCGCCATGGCCGTCTTGATCCTCGAGATCCCCTACCGCTACCTGCCCATCTTCCAGAGGTAGCACGAGATGTCTGACCTGAGCTCGAAACCAACCACAAGACTCGCGCGAACGCCCGCCCTCGAGGCGCTGCTGGGTCGCGTCGCAAGCCGGCTGCGGACCAGGGTCTGGATGCACGGACTGGGCACGATCGCCCTGGTGCTCTCGGCATGGATCCTGTTCGCCTTCCTGGCGGACTGGGGCCTGCGCGTGCCGCGCGTCGTGCGCCTGTTGCACGGAGCCGTGCTCCTCGGCCTCGGCGGCTTCTTCCTCTGGCGCTCGCTGCTCTTGCCCCTGCGCCGCATCCCCGATCGAACGGGCCTCGCGATCCTGATCGAGAAGCGTCGCCCCGACCTGAAGGAGCTGCTCGTCAGCGCGGTTCAGTTCCAGGATGCCAGGACCGACGCCGGCGACCCCGAGCTCATCGAGAGGGTGCTGCGCCAGGCCGAGGAGGAAGCCGGCAACATCTCGCTGCAGGGTGTGCTCGAGGACAGGGAGCCGCGCCAGCGTTTCGGCGGCGGCCTGCTCCTGGGAGCCGTCACCCTGGTTCTCGCCCTGGTCAACCCGGGCCTGTGCTCGATCTTCTTCAACCGCCTGGTCGGGGGCAACGCGCTCTGGCCCCAGCGCACGCGCTTGGCCCTCGACATTCCGGATCTCGGTGCGGGAACGCGCATGGAGCGCGACGGCGAGGTCGTCCGCGTCTGGGTCGCCCGCGGCACGGACGTCCCGGTCATCGTCAACGCCCGAGGCCTCTCCCCCGACGAGGTTCGCCTCGCGTTCGACGGCGGACAGGACATGGTCCTCGGAGCCGTCAAGGAAGGGGTCTTCCGCACCCTGCTCAGCTCCTGCCAGGAGGACCTCGCCTTCTCGGTCAGCGGAGGAGACGATCGCGACGGCTTGCCGCGGGCGGAGATCTTCGTCCTGCAGCCCCCCGACGTGGAGGGCCTGGCGATCCGCGTCGAGCCTCCGTCCTACAGCGGCCGCGAGGCCCACACCGTCTTCGATCAGGACGTCGAGGTCCTGGCCGGATCCAAGGTGACCGTCTACGTACGCCCCTTCCCGGACGACGCCCAGGGACAGGCGCGCCTGTTGCCGGACGACGAACGGATCGCCCTCACCTCGGCCCCCTTCCCGGCCGAAGCCAGCGGCGGAGACGCTCCCTCGGGCCTGAGCTTCGAGCTGTTCGCCGACAAGTCCATCGGCTTCCGCATCGACCTCACCGACTCGAGCGGCCTCTCCAACCCCGATCCCGGTCTGTTCCGCATTCGCGTCGTGGAGGACCGCCCGCCGGAGGTCCAGGTCCTGGCTCCCAAGCGCACGGAGTTCGAGATCGTGAAGGGAGGCGCCCTGCCGCTGCGAGCCCGGGCCGAGGACGACTTCGGCCTGACCGAGGTGCGCTGGGCCGTTCGACCGAGCACCCTGGGCGAGAGCGAGGCTGCCAGCGTCCTCGAAGGCGTGTTCGAGCTGCAGGACATTCCGAACGATGCCAAGGAGAGCGCACGAGCCGCCCTGGCCGGCATTCGCCTCGAGGTCGATGACCTGGGCGAAGAGGTCTCCGTGGACCAGTGGTACAGCTTCGAGATCGTGGCCACGGACAACAGGGAGCCCGTGGCCGGAGAGGGACGCGCCCTGCCCCTGCGGGCCCGGGTCGTGACGGCGGACGAGCTCCTGCGACGCATGCAGTCACGCCTGGCCCAGACCCGGCTGGCGGCCCTGCGCCTCTCGGACCTGCAGCGCGAGAAGGCCAACCGGGTGGAAGAGCTGCTCGAGTCCCTCGAGGGCGACAGCGCCCTGCAGAGCGGCGACGCGATGGCCCTGGCCGCGGCGCTCAACGGGCAGCGCCGGGTGCGCGGGGACTCCCAGGCCCTGGCCCGCGAGCTGGCCGACGTGGTGGAAGACGTGCTCTACGCGCGACTGGACGAGAAGGCCGGCGCGCTGCTCGAGTTCTACGACACGCGCTCTTCCGAGCTGGGGGCCTTGCGCTTCGACGCGACGCCCTTCCGCGAGCTGGCCCAGGCCAAGCGAGACGGCAAGCTCGGTCCCAGCGGCTTCGCGGGCAACCTCGTCGATCTGGTAGACCTCACCCTCGAGATCAGCGAGGACCATGCCCAGCGCGCGGTCGAAGCCCTCGCCAGGGCCCAGGACGCCCTCAAGGCCGCGGACATCCAGGACGCCCTGCTGGAGAGCGCCGACCTGCAGGATCAGTGCCTCAAGCGGATCGAGGCTCTCCTGGAGCGACTGGCCGAATGGGACAACTTCCAGAACGTCCTGGCCCTGACGCGCGACATCCTGAACGGACAGAAGACGCTGCGTGAACGCACGCAGCAGTTTGCTTCGGAGGAGAAGTAGCCATGACGAAACGCTCGCGTACGCTGGCCCTGGCCGCCTGGGGACACCTGCTCCTGGCCACTCTCCCCCAAGCTGCCAGCGAGGACTCGATCCAGACGAGCCGCGAGCTGGCCGGGATCGTCGAGGAGCAGGAGCGCCTGCAAGGCCAGCTGCAGAGGCTCAACAACACCATGAACGTGCTGTTGCAGCGCCTCGAGAGCGAGGGCCGCTCCCACACGGCCGAGCTCCTGCGCGGAGCGCTCGATCGGCTCGGCGAACGACGGGCCATCGAACAGGACACGGCCTCGCTCACGGTGGAAGAGCGCATGGACCAGGCCCGGGGCGCGCTCGAGAACGGTCAGCTCGTGAAGGCCCTCGAGCGACAACAGGAGCTGGTGGTCGAGCTCGAGTCCCTGCTCGGCATCCTCCTCGAGCGCAACAGCCTCGACGCCCTCGAGGACCGCATCCAGGAACTGCGGGAGCTCAGGGAGAGCGCCGAGAAGTTGGCCTCGGAGGAGGCTCGACTGCGGGAACAGACCCGGGAGCTGCGGGAGCGGGCTTCGAACGAAGCCCAGCGCGAGCTGGAGAGCCAGCTCAACGAGCTCTTGCAGCAGGAGCGAGAGCTGCTGAGCCAGAACGAACGTCTGGGCCGCGAGTCGGGCACCCTCGAGCTCGAGCAGCTGCAGCGATCCCTGCAGCAGATCCTCGAGGATCAGAGGGTCGACCGCGAAGTGCTCGACTCGTGGTCCCCCGAGGAAATCGAAGACCTTCAGCGGGCCCGGGAGGCCCTGGCACGCGCCCAGGAGGCGGAACAGGAACGCAGTCGCCTGGCCCAGGTCGGCAAGGATCTCGAAGCCATGGCCCAGGAGCTGCGCGATGCGGACTCTCCCGCGACGGCACGGGAGATGGGAAAGAGCCTGCAAGCCGCGCTCGAGCGCACCGAACGCCACGCGCGCGTTTCGGGCAGCGAGGCCGCCGAGCGAGCTGCCGAAGCCATGCGCCGCGCCCAGGATGCCCTGGCCAAGGCGGAGCTGGGCGAGACCAGCCCCCAGGAGAGCGCCCGGGAGCTCATGCAGGAGGCGCGAGAGCTGGCGCGCGAGGCCGAGGAGAGGGCCGCCCCCGCCGAGGCCGCACGGGAAGCGGCGGACGCCGAGCTGGCCGAGCTGTCCCGGGGCGAGAGCGGAGCGGCGGAAACGGCGCGCGAGGTTCGTAAGCAGCTGGCCGAAGCCGGCCGCCTCAGTCCCGACTCCCCCTCGGAGAGCGCGCGCGCCACCGAGCAAGCCACCCAGGAGCTGGAGCGGGGGATCGAAGAGCTCGAGTTCCTGAGCGAGGCTCTGGCAGGTTCCCAGTCCCAGCAGGCCGAGCGCACCGAACGCCTCGAGCGCGGGCTCTCGACCCTTCCCCAAGCCGAGGGCGAATCCGCCCAGGCCGCCCAGGAGAAGCTGCAGGAGGCCGCCGAGGCGATGCGGCGCGCCTCGTCCCAGGCGCGCTCCAAGAACGCCGAGGGCGCGGCCCAGGCCGCGGAGGAAGCGGCCGAGGCTCTCCAAGAAGCCCAGGCGAGCTTGGACCAGGCCCGTGAGCAGGCTTCCCAGGCGGCCAGCCGCGAAGCCGGCCAGCTGGCCCAGGCCCAAGAGCGGGCGGCCCAGGAGGCGCGCTCGGCCATGTCCAAGGCCTCCGAGGGTTCGATGAGCCCCCAGAGCGAGCAAGCGGTCGAGGAAGCCATGGAGCAGGCCGCGGAAGCCATGGAACGGGCCGCCCAGGAGCTGGAACAGGGCAAGTCCGCTTCGGCCGCCGAGTCCCAGCGCGAGGCCATGAGCCGCATGCAGGAGGCTCTGTCCGAGGCGCGCGAAGGCGTCTCGCCCAGCTCCCAGGAAGATCGAGAGCGAGCCCGGGAACTGGCCCAGGAACAGGAGCGCATTCGTGAGGAGATCCTGGATCTCGCGCGCCGGATCGAAGAGCGGGAGAGCTCCCAGGACCTGCAGGGCATGGAGCGAGCCGAGGAGGCCGCGAGCCAGGCCACCCAGGAACTCCAGCAAGGCAACCTGTCGGAGGCCGAGCGCCAGGAAGAGGACGTCGAGCGAGAGCTGCGCCGCACCAAGGAAGCCCTCGAAGAGGAAGAGGAGCAGTACCAGAGGCTGCGCCAGGAAGAGCAGCTGTTCCGGATCGCCGAGGAGATCTCGGGCCTGATCGAGGAGCACGGCAAGCAGATGGTCGAGCTGCGGGAGCTGGACGCCGACCGCCAACCGGGCCGCGACCCCTCTCGATCCCAGAAGCTGCGTCTGCGCAAGATCAGTCGGGAGGAAGCGGGCTTCGGCCTGCGCGCGGGGGAGATGGCCGACGCCATCGAACAGGAGGGCTCGCGGGTCACCGCCGAGCTCCTGCGCAACGTCCAGAGCGACCTGGAACGCATCGCCCGCTCCTTGACCGAGGAAGGCGACTACGAAACCGGCGAGACCACCCAATCGCTCCAGAAGGACGTCGAGGAATCCCTCGCATGGCTGCTCGAGGCCCTCAGGCAAGAGCAGCAGCGTCGCCAGTCCGAACAGGACTCCGGCCAAGAGCAACAGCAGCAGCAGGAGGGCCAGAACCAGCCTCCGCCGCTGGTGCCGGACTCGACCGAGCTGAAGCTCCTGCGACGCATGGAGATCGAAGTTCAGAACTCCGTCCGCCGGGCGCTGGTGCTCTACCCGGAGCTGGAAGAGCTCGATCCCCAGGACGTCGACCCCGCGATCCTCGAGGACATCTCGCGGCTCGCGATCCGACACGAACGCATCACCCAGCTGTTCCGATCCATGCGCAACCGCATCGGCATCCCATTCGGTATTTTCATCAGCGGGAAGGTCGAGGGTCTTATCGCGAAAAATGTTGTATTCATCGTAAGTCACTTCGTAAATGCCCATCCAGAAAGAATCTACGGTGACCTCAAACTGCGGCCCTTCGTCTTCGTTCCGTCCTGCTTCATCCTCCGGGCTGCCCATGGTGTACGTACCTCCGGGCACTAACGCCATATCAAATTTCACTTCCGAACCGGGGATCTGCTGGGTCAATGTTTCTTTCTCGGTAGCTGCATCCTGGCTCCAGGCAAAAAGTGGCAGCAACAGGCCCGCAACTGGCAAAAGATTTAGAAATATTTTATTCATATGTAGAAATTGTAAACAATGTAAAATCGGCCGATCAAGTGAGAAAGGCAATTATTGAACTAGATAATTAAACGTAAAATGAACCGTAATGTCATCATGGGTCTGGATCTGACCGAACATAGCAGAAGGTGGGTCGATCTCGAATTCACTCAACTTTAACGGCTTAGATCCCTGAAATACTAATTTACCATCTTTTTTGGTACCCATCACCTCCACGTCGATCATTTTTTCTACACCAGCCATGGAAAGCATCCCGGATGATGTTAACTTGAACTCTCCTCCCGGCAGGGCTTTGATGGTAGCCGGTGACTTTTGCTCAAAAGAGATCTGTGGATGTGCATCTGATT
>JAUIEE010000461.1 GCA_030428965.1 bacterium
CCGCCGCCTCCGCCAGCGCCTGCGCGATCGCATCCCGAGACGGCAGCGCGTCCGGGTCCGCGGAGATCGTCACGCTCGTCACCAGGCGCATCCCGATGGCAGGGAAGAGCGCTTCCAGCTCGCTGTCCGTCAGCGGCAAGAGCTCGTGATACCCCTTCACGATGTGGGCAACGTTCTCGAAAGGGTCCTCGCGATCGAGCATGGCGTAGGCGCAGGCGATCGCGACTTCGAAGATGCGGGCCGTGTAGACGATGTCTCCGAAGTCGAAGACTCCGGTGACCTGATCGCTCTCCTCGGGGCGGCTCACGACCAGGTTGTGGTCATTGGCATCGTTGAAGATGACGTTCTTGGGCAGTTCGTCGAGCCGACGCATGACGTGCCCTTGAAACTGGAGCTGGTGATACTCGATCAGCTTGCGCTGTGCCTCGGTGAAAGAGCTCGCTGCGCCGATCGTCCAGGTGGCGAGGGCCAGATCCCAGCGCAGGCTGCGCCGCATGGCCGGGTGCTCCCAGCCCTCCAGGGCGCGATCGATGCGGGCCAGGGCCTTGCCGAGGCTGGTCCACGTCGCGCCGTCGACCCGATCGGCGTCGCACAGGAGCTCTCCCTCCAGAAAGGAAACCAGGCGCACGAAATGAGGCTCGCCGTCGATGTCGATCGTTTCGATCTCGTGGCCGGCAACCGAGCGCATGACGTTGGGCACCAGACCTCGCTCCCGTTCGCTGACACGCAGCATGGCCTGGTTTTGAAAGTCCAGCACCTCCATGCGCTCGGAGGTGTTGGCGACCTTGAGCACCCAGCTACCACCCGGGCTGCGGATCAGGAAGTTCTGATCGATGTAGCTCGCCAGGGGGGAGGGCTCTCCCCGGACCCCGAAGAGCTCGTCGGCGATGCGCGCCGCTTCGACCGTGGAGAGATTCGGCGCTTGGGGCCGGCTCGGAGAGACGGTCTTCATGACACGGAGTCAGTCCAGTTTGGAGCGTAGGTCCCGGAGCAAGAGCAGGGCATCGATCGGGGTCATCGAGTCGACGTCGATGCCCCGCAGCTCTTCCTCGATCGGGCTGGGGCGAGCTGCGAAGAGCCCGAGCTGTACCCCCTGGGCGTTGGCCGGCTCGGGTGCCTGGCCCCCCGCCAGGATGCGTTCGGCCAAGCCCTCTTCCTCCTGCTCCAGGTCGGCCAGGATCGAGCGTGCCCGGCCGATGACGCCGTCGGGCACGCCGGCCAAGCGGGCCACGTGGATGCCGTAGGAGCGGTCGGTTCCTCCGTCGACGATCTTGTGCAGGAAGACGATCTCGTCGCCCCACTCGCGCACGGCGACGTTCTTGTTCTGCACGCCGCCGTAGCGGGTGGAGAGATCCGTCAGCTGGTGGTAGTGAGTTGCGAAGAGCGTGCGCGACTTGACCTTCTCGTGCAGATGTTCCGCGATGGCCCAGGCCAGGGCCAAACCGTCGAAGGTGGATGTACCCCGGCCGACCTCATCCAGGATGACGAGCGACTGGCGGGTCGCGTTGTTCAGGATGTTGGCGATCTCGACCATCTCGACCATGAAGGTCGACTCGCCGCGGCTGATGTCGTCCCCGGCTCCGACCCGGGTGAAGATGCGGTCGACCACGCCGATGCGGGCTTCCTCCGCCGGGACGAAGGAGCCGATCTGGGCCAGGAGGACGATCAGGGCCACCTGGCGGATGTAGGTGGACTTGCCGGCCATGTTGGGGCCGGTCAGGATCGTGATGCGGTGCTCGTCCCCGTCCAGTCGGCTCGTGTTGGGGACGAAGGACTCGCAGCTGGCCGAGCGCTCGATGACCGGATGGCGACCTTCCACGATGTGGATCTCGCCTTCGTCGTCGATGGTCGGAGCCACGTAGCGATGCTCGGCTGCGATCTGGGCAAAACCCGACAGGACGTCGAGCTCGGCCACGGCTCTGGCCGTGGCCAGCACCCGCGCGATGTCGCCCGCAACCTTCTCGCGCAGCTCTCCGAAGAGCTTGTACTCGAGGTCGCGGGCCAGCTCCTCGGACTTGAGCACCTTGCCCTCGAACTCCTTGAGCTCGGGGGTGATGTAGCGCTCGGCGGTCTTGATGGTCTGCTTGCGGATGTAGTGCTCCGGCACCCGCTCGACCTGTCCTCGGGGCACCTCGAGGAAGTAGCCGAAGACCGAGTTGAATCCGATCTTGAGTCCCTGGATGCCCGTGCGCTCACACTCCTCGGCCTGGAAGCGGGTCATCCACGACTTGCCGTCCCCCGAGATCTGGCGCAGCTCGTCGAGCTCGCTCGAGAATCCGTCGCGGATGAGACCTCCTTCGCGAACGGTTAGCGGAGGATCGTCCTGCACCGTGGTGCGAATCCTTTCGACCAGGGACGGGAGCGGGTCGAGGGACCCGGCCAACTCGCTCAGCCGCGTCGAGGGTGAGCCTTCCAGCTTCTCGGCCAGGCGGGGAACGACCTCCAGGGATGCCGCCAGGGCCACGAGGTCCCGGGCGTTGCAGCGTCCGGTCGCGATCTTCGCGGAGAGCCGCTCCATGTCGAGCACGTCGGCCAGGAGCTCCCGTAGCTCGTCGCGCTGCAAGGGAACCTCGACCAGTTCCCGCACCGCTCCCTGCCGGCGCTCGATCGCCTCGACGTTGCGCAGGGGGGCCAGGATCCAGTCCCGTACCAGGCGCGATCCCATCGGCGTGAGGGTCGCATCGATGGCCTCGAGCAGGGTCCCCTCCCTCCGGCCCTCGCGCTGGGTCTTGACGAGCTCCAGGCAGGTCCGGGTAGCCCCGTCCAGCACGAGATGATCGGCCCGGGTCACCTTCTCGATGCGCAGGATGTGACCGCAGGCATCGCGCTGGGTTTCCTCGACGTACTCGAGCAGAGCACCGGCGGCCGGGATGACTTCGCTCTGGGATTCGAAACCGAACCCTTCGAGGTTCAGCACGCCGAACCGTTCGGTCAGCTTGCGGTTGGCCGAGGTCCGGTCGAAGCGCCAGTCCTCGCGCTCGGTCACGCTCATGCCGAGCTTGTCTTCCAGCTCGCTGCGCACCTGGGCGCGATCGGCGAACAGGCTGGGGGAGCACAGGAGCTCCGTCGGGCGCACGCGCGCGATCTCGTCCACCATCTCGGCCAGCGAGACCTCGCTCGCCTGCAGGCGGCCGGTCGAGAGGTCCACCCAGGCCAGGCCCGACCGCTCGCGCCCCGCCCAGACGCAGGCCAGGAAGTTGTTCTCCCGCGCGTCCAGGGCGTTGTCCTCAGTCAGGGTGCCGGGGGTCACCACGCGTACGATGCCGCGCTCGACGATCCCCTTGACCTCGCGGGCGTCCTGCAGCTGCTCGCAGATGGCGACCTTGTGCCCCATCTTGACCAGGGACACGAGGTAGCCCTCCAGGGACTTGACCGGGATGCCGGCCATCGGGATCGGGTCCGGAGCCCCCTTCGAGCGCGACGTCAGGGTCAGGCCCAGGGCACGGGAGGCCGTGACGGCATCCTCGTGGAAGAGTTCGTAGAAGTCACCCATCCGGAAGAAGAGCAGGGCGTCCGGAGCTTCCTTCTTGGCCCTCCAGAACTGCTCCATCATGGGCGACTCCTTGCCGCCGGAAGGACGCTTGGAGGGACTCTTGGCCACGATTCGAGTTCCCCTGGGCATGTGGGCAGTGTATCGAGCGGCCCCCGCCCTCGGTATCGTGGCGGGGGAATGGCGACCAGGTTGGCGCAGCTCTTGCTCGGTATCGGGGAGAAGACGATGAGACTCGTTCCCCTGGCTCCCGTTCTCGTCCTGTGCGCGGGGTGCGTCTCCTATCCGGAGCGCACCCGGGGTGCCTTCCATGACTTCCAGAGAGGACACTTTCAGAGGGCGATCGAGGCCTACGGCAACACGGACTACGTCGGATCGGTCTTTCTTTCGGGCGTGGAAGCCGGAACCGTGTCCCTGGCGGCCGGCGA
>JAUIEE010000462.1 GCA_030428965.1 bacterium
GCGCAGAAGGTCCGGATCGGGGCTCGCTCCCGGAGTCGAGAGGGCCATGCCGCACAGTCCACACATGAGCCCTAGGCTTCCCCCACCAGGCGCCGGTCGAAGGCCGACCGACGATGGGTGCGATCGAAGGCCCCCCCCTTCCAGTGGGTCAAGGTCCCACGGGTGCCCGCCGTGCGCGCCGGATAGAGCTCGGTGTTCAGCATCTCTTTCGTGGCGATGTGGCCGAACATCATGATGATGGCCAGGAAGTGGTACAGCAGGTCGAAGTGCGCCCGGTTCAAGAACATCGACCCGACCATGAACGTGGCCAGAGAGGCCTCGAACATGTTGGCGTAGTTGATGATCCAGCTGGAGTGGTAGCGCTGCTTGGCCATCCGCCGCACGCTCCAGATGGTGAGGAACGAGGCCAGGATCAGCCCCAGGTAGATCAGGAAGGCGGGGGTGCCGCACTCGGCCCAGATCTGGAGGTAGCTGTTGTGGGCCACGATGATGCCCTGGTACTGCAGCTCGGCCGGGGTGGGATCGTTGCAGAACTCGAGGAAGTGCTGCTTGAACTTGCCGAACCCGACGCCGAACACGGGGTTGCCCAGGGCCATGCGGATGGCGATGCCCCAGGCACGCACGCGACTGCTGGCCGAGCCCTCGTTCTCGTAGTCGACGATCGTCATGAGACGATCGGTGTAGCTGGCGGGGGCGATGATCAGGGCGCAGATCGCGACCAGGAACCCCACCGCCAGGCCCCCCACCCGGTTCCGCGAGCGCCAGACCATGATGCCGATGGCCGTGCTCACGGACAGAAAGCCCCCCCGGCTGTGGGTCAGTCCCACGGCGACGACCGTCAGGGGCAGCATGACCCAGAAGGCGCGCTTGATGAGCTGCCTGCGCTCCGTCCAGCCCAGGTAGTAGAGCAGCGGCACGCCCATGGAGAGGGCCAGGGAGAAGTCGTTGTTGTCCGCCAGCATGCCCCCGGGGCCGCGCAGGACCTGCGAGCGGCCCAGGGTCAGGATGCCCCAGATGCCGTTCTTGAGGCCGTAGAAGCCCATCGAGATGGCGATGACCCACATCAGGACGCGCAGTCTTTCCCGATCGGTGACGAGCGCCGTGGTGAAGAGCGCGATGAAGACGATCTTCACGAACTCCACGTAACGACTGAACTGCCGTGCGTTGGGGTACTTGGATAGAGCGATCCCGATGCCGACCAGGCAGACCAGGACGATCATCCAGTAGCAGCGCGGGTCCTTGCGGAAGAAGGTCTTCTTGTGGGGCCCGACGACGTAGCCCGCGAAGGTGATGATGAAGACGTAGAACGACCAGCGCATCCCGCGCGCAAACTGCCAGGCCAGGTCCTGGACGCGCATGTAGGCCAGCCACGAGAACACCAGGAGTCCGATGAACGGTCTGCGAAAGCAGACCGGCATCAGCGCCATGATGATCAGACTGACGATGATGTCGCGCATGGCCGGCCTCGAACCGCTGAGCCTCGCAGGGGGCTACATCAGCGTCAGCTTGAAGTCTTCGATGGCCTGGACGATCTCCACCGGCAATCGATCGGGGTCGGTCGACCAGATCCAGGAGAACCACAGGAGCCCCCCGATGATCACGAAGCTCGAGCCCCCCACCACGATGCCGCGTAACCTCTTCGTGCGCCTCTGGGCGCTAGTCACGATCTCGTTGATCGTCCCGAGGACCGGGACGGCCATGACCTGGGACACCTCGTGGACGCTGCGGTAGGCGTTGTTGCCGAACTCGTAGGCCAGGGCGAGACCGAGCCCCATCGCCAGGCCGGCGAAGGCCGCCACCGCGCAGATCAGGAGCGGGTTGGGCTTGGAGGGACTGTCCCCGGCGCGCGGGGGCTCCACGATCTCGAACGGATCGGCCCAGGCCTCGACCATCACGTCCAGGGCGGACTCCTTGCTCTCGAGCTGCTGGGACTTGAGCGACCACTCCTCCCGGGCGCGCTGCCGCTTCTGGTCCAGCTCGATCAGGTCCCGGTAGTCGTCCGTACGCTTGCGTATCGAGCCGCGCAGCTCGTTCAGGCGCTCGTTGAGGTGGGCGATCTTCGAGCGCATGCCCGCGACCTGGGTCACCTCGGCGTCGATCGCGGTGACGAGCTCGTCCCGACGGGGGTTGGGAGTCCACACCATGGTGGTCTCGTCGTCGCGCTCGAGGGCCTTGGCCTCCTCGATGCGATCCTCGAGGTCACGGATCTCGGATTCGAGCTGACGGTACCTCGAGTGCAGCGGGGTCAGCCGCGCCTGCTCCCGGCGCAGGTCGAGGATCGAGGTCTCCATCTTGGCGATCTCGTCGTCGAACTTGACCCCGCCGACCTGCTGCGGCACGCCGACCTCGAGGGGCATTTCCTCCAGGCGCTGCCGCATGCTCTCGAGCTCCGTCTGGGACTCGGCCAGGTCCGTCATCACGCCCTCGCGACTCTCGCGCACCTGATCCAGCTCGCGGAAGAGACTGTCCTGGGTGCGGTTCTCGTCCAGAGGCTGCGTCGGGTCGATCTCCAGGCCATCGCACAGGTCGATGTACTGCTGGTTGATCTTGCGGAACTCGGTCGACGCATCGTGCACCTGGTTCTGCAACACGTCCCGCTCTTCGCGCAGGTTGTTGCGGTCGCGCTCGATGACCTCCTTGATCCAGACCTCGGTCAGGCTGGCCAGGAATCGCTCCGCCCGCAGGGCGTCGACGTCCGAGTACTCGATGTCTACGAAGGTCGACCCGACCTGCCGCGGCTTGCTCGCGACCTGGACCAGGATGTTCCCGATGACCTTGCGCACGTACTCGGAGCGCTCGGTCTCGTCGAGCTTGACGTACTCGGACCACAGGTCGCCCTGATCTTCGATGATGCCCTTGACCCTTCCGAAGTGACGGATGTGGTGCTCGGCATTGGAGAGCTCCCGGGCGGTGCTGGTCTCCTGGGGGTTGCGCAGCTGGTAGTCCTCCTCCACGCGCGCTTCCCGGATCTCGACGCGAGTCGAGACCGTGTACTTCTTGGGCACGATGACCGAGTAGACGATCCCGAACGAGGCCACGAACAGGGCCGGCAGCAGGATCTGCCAGCGTCGCTTCGACAGGATTCCAAGGAACTCCTGAACCTGCCCTCCCGCTGACTGTCCGTCGATGGCCATGGCCTAGAAGAAGAAGCGGTTGTTCCGCCCGCCGCCCCCGAAGCCACCGATCGGGCGTCCGGTTTCGAGCTGGAAGATCACGCGGATGATCGAGTTGAACACCGAGGTGAAGGGCACCACGATTCCGGAGACGAAGTCCGCCGTGCGCTGTAGCAGGGTCGGGGGCACGTAGATGATGTCGAATTCCTGGACGTGGACGTTGCTGGTCGAGTCCCCCGTCCTCCACATGGTCGAAACGTCCACGGGGATGATGAGCGGGTCCTGGGGATCCGCGCGGATCAGCTTGATCCGGCCGAGGTTGGCCTGGAATTCGGTGGGGTCAGCCGCCATGACGGCATCGAAGACGGTGATGTCGCCCGTGAAGGGGCGGGCCCCCGGGCGCGCGACCTGTCCTACGATGTAATAGACCTTGCCTCGGCCCCTTACAATCTGGACTTTGATGTCCGTCTGCAGGTAGTAGGGCGCCAGCTTCTGGGTGAGGTAGCTCTCCACCTCGCTGCGGGTCAGGCCCGCCACGAAGACGGCCCCGGCCTCGGGCATCTGGATGGTGCCGTCCACGGCGACCTCCTGGACCCCCCGGACCTCCTCGTTGTAGGTCCCCACGTACTGGACCCGGTCCCCGATCGTGAGGTAGTCCTCTTCCTCGGAGTTCCCGAAGTAGCGGCGCCCGAAGCCCTGCTTGTTCAGGTACTGCAGGATGCGCTTGTCCGGCGTGTGGCTCAGACAGCCCGTGGACACGAGCGGCATCAGGGCGATCCAGAGGCCAAGGGCGAGGGACCCGAG
>JAUIEE010000012.1 GCA_030428965.1 bacterium
GAGCACCTGGTCGTTGGAAACCTCGATCCAGTCCGCGGTTTCCATCGTGTTCTTGATCTGTCCCGTTGGCTCGAGGATGTGCACTACCAGGTCGGAGAGGTCTCCGTCCAGGTTGAGGTCGCTGCCTTGGTTGGTCTCGTCCACGGTAACAACCAGGAAGCCCTGGCCCAGGCGCGAGAAGGTCTGGGAGCCGGAGGCCAAGGGCAGCGCACTTCCTGTCTTGGTCTGGAAGTCGTGCTCGTAGTAGACCTCGTCCAGGAGGTCCCCGTCGCCGTTCAGGTCCGTGGTCGTCTCGTCCGTGAGCCAGACGGCCTTCTTGCCGTCGTTTCGGAAGTGCCCGCGCGACTGGCTGCTGGGATCGGCGATCTGATCGCAATCCAGGATTTCCCCCGTGCTCAGATCACACCAGTGGGGGATCAGGTCGAGGAGAGACCCGTTGCCATTGAGGTCCACTCCGTAGCTGGCTTCACGGACGAAGAAGACGATGGACCCGACCGTACTCGGACGCATCCAATCCGCCGGTAGTCCCAACCAGCCGACGCTGTAGAGACCTGTCGCCGTCGTCGTATGGGTCAGCAAGTCGTAGGTCTTGAGTTCTCCCGTGTCGATGGCGAAGACATAGCGCGAACCCGGGAGGTAGGCCGTGTACCAAGGAGCATCTTCCGTGATGAACCCGGGAGAGACATGTTGCCCCGTTGGGATGTGGTAGATCCTCACGTGGTTGGCCTCGCCGCCTTGGGGAAAGACACCGAACGTGGTGTAGACCAACCACTCGGCGGAGATGCCGACGAGTCCACTCTCACCTACTTCGGCATGGGGGCCGCCAACGGGAAGAAGCCGGGCTCGGTCCGGCAGGCAGGCGGGCGAGGGGATGCTGCTGTGCTGCACTCTCGTTGGGGACCAGGTCTGGGCCTCCGGTAGAGGGCCGAACGAGCTCGCGATGGCAAGGGCGAAGAGGGCGCGCATGGGGAAGTCTCCTGGCAAACCCTGGCGGGAGAGGGGAGTGACTTCCCTCCCGGCCAGGGCAGACTTGCGATCTGCCCAGCGTAGGGCTGTCGCCGGGAACCGGATAGGGAGAAACCTCCGAGCCGCCCAGGCCCGAGAAGAGCTCTCCGGGGCCGCTTGAACTCCCGGCCTTCTACTTCTGCAGGGCCTCGAGAGCCGCCCTGGCCGCCTGGGATTCGGGGTTGAGCTCGAGGGCCCTGCGGGCCGCTTCGATGGCCCTGGGGTCCTTGATTCCGTCGCGCAGGTAGGTCTGGGCCAGCACCAGGTGGGCGTCGAAGACCCCGGGGTGGTGTTGCACGGCGGACTCGAGGGTGCGGCGCTCTTGTTCGCTCTGACCCGTTTGGGCGTAGATCGAGGCGAGCAGGAGGAAGGTGTCCAGGTTCTGCTGGTGGTGCTCGAGCTCTTTCTCGAGCGCGACCGTCGCGCCCTGGAGGTCGTTGGACTGCAACAGGATCATGGCCCGCAGGTAGTTGCCGCGTTCGGCCGCGGGATCGGTCTCCAGGAGTCGCTGGACCGTTTGGTTCGCCATGGAGATCTTGCCCTGCTGCAGCTGGGCCAGGCCCAGGGCTCCGAAGACGCGCGCGTTGTTCGGGTTCAGGCTCAGGAACTGCTGGCAAACCGTCTCGACCTGGGGGAAGTCGCCGATGGACATGTAGGCGTCGATCAGGTGTCCCAGGGGAATGACGCTGCTGGGGGCCAATTCACGGGCTCGTTCGAAGGCGCGCAGAGCGTCGCCGTCACGGCCCAGGCCGCGCAGGGAAAGGCCCAGGTTGGCCCAGACGGAGAACAGGTCGGGGGCGAGCTCCGCTGCGCGGCCCAGCACGTCGACCGACTCTTCGTAGGCTCCCAGATCGAAGAGTCCTTCGCCCAGGGTGATGAGGGCGTCCAGCATGTCCGGCTCGCGCTCGACCAAGCTCCGCAGGAGCTCGACGCCCTTGGCGGCCGCACCGCTCTGGATGTGATGGGCGGCGACCGAGACCTCCTGCAGGAGCCCGATCTTGTCCTTGGGGTCCGGTAGCTGGGAGTCGTCGAGCTCGGTCGTCGGGCTCGTCGTGCCGGCGTAACCCAGGGCCCGCAGGGCCTCGACCGTCTCGGCATCGACGTTCTGGGAACGGGCTTCGTCCGTGGCCCTCTCCGCACCGGCCTCGATGGCCTCGAGCCGGGCCCTGAAGTCGGCGGCGACGTCCGGCCAGCGATCGACGATGTTGTTCCGTTCGCCCGGATCGGCTTCGAGGTCGTAGAGCTCCGGCCTTGGGGCCTGGATGTACTTGTAGCGCCGGGTTCGCAGGCTGCGCAGGGAGGACCAGCCGTAGTGGAGCTTCGGGAAGAGGCTCTCCGCGTAGGCGGCCAGCTCGAGGTCGCTCGCCTCACCGGTCAGCAAGGGACGCAGGCTGCGACCGCTCGGCTCGCCCTGCAGCGGAACGCCCAGGAGGTCGAGGGCGGTCGGCATCACGTCGATCAGCCGGACCTGGGCCTCCACCGCGCGCGGTTCGATCCCGGGAGCGCGCACCAGCATGGGGATGCGGGTGGTCGCGTCGTACAGGAAGATCCCGTGGTTCGCCTCTTCGTGGTCGCCTCGGCTCTCGCCGTGGTCACCGAGAATCCAGACCTGGGTGCGTTCGCCGACCGCCAGGTGCTCGAGTCCCCGCAGCAGGCGGCCGACCAGGTCGTCGGTGTACGCGACCTCGCCCAGGTAGGGGTCGTCGGCGAAGCGCTCGCCGAAGGGGGCCGGGGCGGCGTAGGGCGTGTGGGGATCGAACAGGTGCACCCAGGCGAAGAACGCTTCGTTCTGCTGCTCTTCCATCCAGGCCAGGGCCCGATCGACCGTCTCGGCTCCGTCGCGCTGGATGCCTTCCGATGAGATGGCGCTGCCCTGGGCGATCTTGATGTCGTCCGCGTAGGTCTCGAAGCCCTGGTCCAGACCGAAGCTGGAGTCGAGCACGAAGGCCGACACGAAGGCGCCCGTGTTCCAGCCGCGGGCTTGGAGAGCCTCCGCCAGGGTGTCGCGACTGGCGGGGAGGGTGAAGCCGACGTTGTCCCGCACCCCGTGAACCGGAGGGTCGTCTCCCGTGAAGAGGGAGGAGTGGGAAGGCAGCGTGAGGGGGGCCGTCGTGGTGGCGTTCCGGAACAGCACGCCTTGCGCGGCGAAGGCGTCGAGATGAGGCGTGGCCTGGCGCTCGGCCCCGTAGCATCCGAGGTGGTCGGCCCTCAGGGTGTCGAGGGTGATGACGAGCAGGTTCGCGTTGGGGCCGTCGTCCGAGGATCCGGAGCAGCCGGCCAGGAGGGCGGCCAGGGGAACCAGGGATCGGGCGACGGACCGGCGACCCATGGGGCTCAGCTCGCCTTCTCGGCGCGGATCCAGAGCGTGCCCGCTTCGTGGGAGCGCACCTTGGTCGCCCAGTCGGGGTACCACTCGTCGGGCTCGAAGGCCGATTCGTCCCCCGGGCCGCGCGTATCGACGACGCGCTCGAGCGTCACGTTCACGAAGCCGGCCTGCTCGAAGGCCTGGCGCCAGCCGTCGGCGTCCAGGAAGTTCATCGGGATCCCCAGGAGCTCGCTCCAGCGCTCGCTCGGCTCGTTCTCCTTGTAGTAGTCGAGCAGAACGTCGACGCGCGCCCCGGGCTTCAGCACGCGATGCGCTTCGCTGAGGGCCTGTGGCAAGTCCGACGAGTAGTAGATGGCCTCCATCGAGAAGAGCCGGTCGAACTCCTCGTCCTTGAAGTCGAGCTCCTCGAAGGGACAGAAGTCGTAGCGCGCCCGAATCGTGTAGCTGTGGAGCTCGTCCGCGCGGGCGATCATCTGGGGCGAAGCATCGATGCCGATGGCCTGCACGCCCGCGTTGGACTTCGCGATCGTGCGCGTGGCCCAGCCGTTGCCGCAGCCCAGGTCGAGGACCTTCTCGCCCGGCTGCAGCTGCATCGCCTCGATCACCTGTTCGACCACGTTGCCGTGGTGCTCCTCGAGCTCGTCCGCCTTGCCGTCCTGGGCCCAAACGTCGAACACCGCCGTGACTTTTTCCCGACTCATGGTTTGGTCGTCGCTTTCTTCCCGTGCTTTTCCAGCATGCGATCCAGGGGGCGCAGGGTGACCTCCCAGTCGTAGTTCTCCTCGACGAACGTGCGCGCGGCTCGGCCCAGCTCGCGGGCTCTCTCCGGCGCCGCCAGTAGACCACAAATGGCCTCGACCTGTCCGTCCTCCTCGTCCTCCACGAGGTAGTCGCGGCCCGCCTGTGCAGCCACGCCCTGGGTGGCGGAAGTCGTGCCCACCACCGGCAGTCCCATGGCCATCGCCTCGAGAACCTTGTTCTGGATCCCGCGCGCGATGCGCAGCGGAGCCACCGAGACGGCGGCCCGGCGCAGGTAGTCCTTGGGGTCGTTCACGAACCCGGTGACCTCGACGCCGGGCAGGGAGCCGAGCTTCACGACCTCGGGCGTCGGATGGGAGCCCACGATCGTCAGGTGAGCCTCGGGGTGGCGCTCGCGGATGCGGGGCAGGATCCGGTTCGCGAACCAGATGCAGCCGTCGACGTTGGGGTAGTAGTTCATGACCCCGACGAAGGCCAGGTGTCCCTTCTCCGCCTGCTCCGGGCTGGGCCGATGGCTCTCGAGGTCGACCCCGTTGCGCAGGACCGAGGACGCGGCTCCGGGGATCCACCTACGGAAGATCTCTTCCTCGAGGGGCGTGCAGAACACGTTCTCGTCCACGGCGTGGGCCAGCTCCTGCTCGAAGCGGAACAGCGTCTTGCACTCGCGCGCGTAGACCCACTTCATCGGGGGTCGCGTGCGTCCGACGTACTGGCGCCATTTGTCCGAGTCGAGCTCCGCGAAGTGCATGATGCGCGGCGTGTTCGAGTGGGAGAGGAAGAAGGCCCCCATGGACGAGGAGTAGGCGTAGGCGAGGTCCGCCGACTGGATCTCGCGATCGACCTGGGCCTGGACCTCGCTCGAGCCGAAAACGCCCAGGGTCAGCGGGCGTCCCGTCAGGAACAGGGGTAGGGAGCGAATGCGCGCCCAGAGGGGGCGCAGGGGGACGGCCGTGGTGGGGAAGCCCTTGTCCCTCAGGGTCTGGGCGGCCTCCAGGTCCTGCTCGTCGTGGGCGAAGGCCACGATGCGCACCTCGTGCTCACGGGCCATGCGCTCGATCAGCCGCCAGGTCGTGATCTTGTCGCCCCGGTTGGGGGGGTAGGGAACCCGCTGGGACAGGAAGAGAATGCGCACGCGGGGAGCGTACCCGAGCCTCTGGCCTCACCCCAGGGAGAAGGCCTCTCCGCTTGTTTCGGAGGTCGAGAATGCCTCCAATAGGCGAGAGTCCGCGCCAGGCAAGAGGAGCCGTGCTCCCCGAGGAGGTACCCTGATGAGCGACGATCCCGAGAGGATGGAAGAACAGACCCCGCCCAGCCCAGGGGTCGAAGGGCCCACGAAAGAGGAGCGCACCCTTGCTCTGGTGGCCCATGCGGGTGGACTCTTCGTGAGCTTCATCCCGCCCCTGGTCATCCTCCTGGTCAAGGGGGACGAGAGTGAATTCGTCCGGGACCAGGCGAAGGAGGCGCTCAATTTCCAGATCACGATGGCGATCGCCATGATCGTGGCCTCGGGCCTGGTCTTCCTGGCCATAGGCTGCGTTCTGCTTCCGATCCTCGGCATCGCGGACCTCGTCCTGTGCCTGATCGCGGCCTTGAAGTCCTACGAGGGCCAGCGCTACCGCTATCCCTGGACACTGCGCCTGATCGACTGAGGCCGTCCTCGAATCCCGGGCGCTTACCGTTCCTCTACCGAACGGGGTGACTGCGTTCCCTCGCTCCGACTACAATCCGGGGCGCGTGGGGGCGTGCCGTCCTCACCCAGTCCCTGGAGAAGCGATGGCAGACGCGCCCAAAGAGCCTGAGAAGCGAGCTCCCCTCCCCGACAACGTTTCCCGCCGCGTGTTCCTCAAGGGCGCCGGCGGACTGGCCGCCGGCGGAGCCCTGGGCTCCCAGGCCGTGGCGAGTCAGAAGGCGAGCGCGGAAGCGCCGGCGAAGACCCGTACGGTCAGCGGGCGGATCGAGATTCCCCTCAGCATCAACGGTGAGAAGCGCAAGGTCTCCGTCGAGCCGCGCACGACCCTGCTCTCCCTCCTGCGGGTTCACCTTCAACCGCCCCTGACCGGGACCAAGCTGGTGTGTGACCGCGGGGCCTGCGGCGCCTGCACCGTCCACCTGGACGGCGAGCCGGCCTACTCCTGCTCGCTCCTGGCGATCGACTGCGTCGGGCGCGAGATCACGACGGTGGAGGGACTCGGCGCTCCGGATGCCCTTTCTCCGGTGCAGCAGGCCTTCTGCGAGAAGGACGCCCTGATGTGTGGCTTCTGCACGCCCGGCTTCGTCATGTCCGTCTCGGCCTGCCTGGAGAAGAATCCCGCGGCCGACGACGACGAGGTGCGCGCGGCCTGCTCGGGCAACCTGTGCCGCTGCGGCACCTACCCCCCCATCTTCGCCGCGGCGCAGGCAGCGGGGCGCAAGCTCCAGGGAGGTCGCTGATGGCCGTCCAGGACTCTTCCCCCACCACCTGGGGACCGCGCGAGGACATGCGCCTGCTCAACGCCGACGTTCCGCGCGTCGACGGTCCGCTCAAGGTCAGCGGGCGCGCACGCTACACCCACGACATCCGCCTGCCCGGCATGCTGTGGGGCAAGATTCTCTGCTGTCCCTACCCTGTGGCCAAGCCCACCCTCGACTTCGACCGCGCCCAGGCCGTCCCGGGCGTGCGGGTCGTGCTGCCGATCGAGGATGGCCTGCGCGACGGCTGGACCCGCCGGCTGGGGACGCCGATCGCCGCCGTCGCGGCGGACACGCCCGAAGCCGCCGACGACGCGCTCGCCGCCCTCAACGCCCGCTACGAGGAAGGCGACTGGGCCGTGAACTACGACCAGGCCGTCGCTCCCGACGCACCCAAGGTGCACGAGGAAGGCAACATCCGCCACCTCCAGGTCGATGGGGACGAGGCCGCCGCCCAGGGCGAGCTGGACGGCTGCGACGCCGTGGTCGAGGCCATCTACACGCTCCCGGTCCAGTTCCATGCCTGCCTCGAGACCCACGGGGTCGTGGTCGACTACCGGGGCGAGGACGAGGCCACGATCTACGCGTCGACCCAGGGCACCTTCACCATCGCGGCCGATGCGGCCCAGATCCTCGGTCTGCCCCAGAACAAGGTGACCGTCCTGGTGGAGCACATGGGTGGGGGCTTCGGGGCCAAGTTCGGCCTGGACGTTCCCGGTCGGATCGCCTGCCTCCTGGCCAAGGAGGCGCGCGCCCCCGTGCACCTGATGCTGTCCCGCGCCGACGAGTTCCACACCGCCGGCAACCGCAGCGGCAGCACCCAGTACATGAAGGCGGGGGCCAACGCCGACGGCAAGCTCAAGGGCCTCGTGGCCCGCATCTGGAAGTTCGGCGGCGTCAATCGCGGGGCCAATCCCGGCCAGCCGTACATCTACGACGTACCGACCTCCTACGCCGAGGCGATGAGCATCCTGACCCACACGGACGGCTCACGCGCGATGCGGGCGCCGGGCCACCCCCAGGCTTCCTTCGCCATCGAATCGGTCGTGGACGAGCTCGCGGCTTCCCTGGGTCTCGATCCGCTCGAGTTCCGCAAGAAGAACCTCGCGAGTCCGGTCTACCACCGTCAACTCGATCGAGCGGCGAAGGAGATCGGCTGGGCTGCGCACCCGAACAAACTGGGTCCCCCCGCCGAGCTACCCGACCGCGCCGTCGGTATCGGCTTCGGCGTGGCGACCTGGGGGGCCGGAGGCCGTCCCACCTGCGAGGTCGACGTGCGGATCGATCAGGACGGGAGCGTCACCTCCAGCGTGGGAACCCAGGACCTCGGGACCGGCACGCGCACCTACGTGGCGTCGATCGTGGCCGAGGAGCTGGGGCTCCCGGTTTCGGCGGTCGAGCCGCGCATCGGGGATTCGCGTCTGGGGGCCTCGGTGGCCTCCGGCGGCAGCGTGACCACCCCCAGCCTGGCCCCCGCGGTGAAAGACGCCGCTCACAAGGCGCGCGAAGCGCTCTTCGCGGAGCTGGCCGAGCTGCTCGGGAGCAACCCGCGCAACCTGCGTGCCAAGGACGGGGTCGTCTTCGACGTCGAGGAGAGCGACAAGCGCATGAACTGGAAGGAGGCCTGCGCCTGCCTGGCTCCCGCCGGGATCGAGGCGCGCGGCACCTTCCAGCGCGGCCTGGCCGGCAACGGCGTGCACGGCGCCCAGGCCGCCAAGGTCGAGGTGGATACGGTGACGGGCGAGCTGCGTGTGCTCAAGATGGTGTGCGTCCAGGACATCGGTCTTCCCCTCAACCGCCTGGCGACCCGCAGTCAGATGAACGGTGGGGTGATCCAGGCCCTGAGCTACGGCCTGTTCGAGGAGCGCGTGATCGACCCCTGGCTCGGTCTCGGCCTGAACAACGGCTTCGAGGAGTACCGCATCGCGGGCACCAAGGACATCCCCGAGATCGTCTCGATCATCGACGACGAGGATCGCCGCGACCAGGTGCTCGGCGTCGGTGAACCGGTCGTCATCCCGGGGCAATCGGCCATCGCCAACGCTCTCTTCAACGCCTGCGGCGTGCGCATCCGCGATCTGCCCCTCACCCGCGACAAGATCATCAACGGCCTGACCGCCCTCTAGAAGAAGCCCATGAACCTCACCCCCTACGAAAGGTCCCAGCGAGGCTGACATGAAGTCTTTCGAACTGGTCATGCCCAAGACCCTCGACGAGGCCATCGCGGCCTTGCCCGAGTCCGGACAACCGACCGAACGTGTACGCGTCCTGGCGGGCGGACAGGATCTGCTCGGCGAGATGAAGGAGTCCCTCGTGACTCCCGAGCGGGTCGTCAACCTCAAGACCGTTCCCGGCATCGAGGGGCACGAGCCCACGGCGGAGGGGGGTCTTCGCATCGGTGCCTTGACCCGCCTGATCGATCTCGAGCGGGACGAGGGTCTCCAGGGCTCCCATCCCATGCTGGTCGAAGCGGCCGCCGCGGTGGCTACGCCGCAGATTCGTTCCATGGGCACCCTGGGGGGCAACCTCTGCCAGCGCCCGCGCTGCTTCTACTACCGCAACCCTCACTCCCCCTGCCTCAAGAAGGGCGGGACCGAGTGCTTCTCCTACGGCGGGCTCAACAAGTACAACGCCATCCTCGGCGGCGGTCCCTCCTACATCGTGCACCCCTCCGACGTGGCTCCCGCCCTGGTTTCCTACGACGCCGTCTTCACCCTGCTCGGCCCGGCCGGGGAACGCGAGGTGCCGGCGGACAGCTTCTTCACCTTGCCCAGCTCGGGAGAGGTCACCCGGGAGAACGTGCTGGCGGCCAACGAGATCGTGACGGCCGTCACCCTTCCGGCGGGCCGTGAGGCCTGGAAGGCGACCTACCTCAAGGTGCGCGAGCGCGATTCCTTCGACTTCGCGCTCTCGGCCGTGGCCCTCGCCCTGAAGATGAACGGCGATCTGATCGAGCAGGCCCGCTTGACCCTGGGCGGCGTCGCGCCCAAGCCCTGGCGCTGCACCTCGACCGAGGAGCTCCTGGTCGGACGCAAGATCGACGAGGAGACCTGCCGCCTGGCCGGCGAAGACGCTCTGCGGATGGCGGAGCCCCTCGAGCAGAACGGTTACAAGGTTCCCATGACCCAGGGGCTGATCCGTAGGGCCCTGCAAGCGCTCGCTTCCTAGAACCATGGCGGAAACTCGAATCACGGTCAGTCCCTTCTGCGCTTGCTTGAAGAGCAAGAAGATCTACTTCCTCGAGCGTCCTCCCCAGAGCGAGAAGGACGTGCTCGACGGCAGCGCGCGGGTGTGGTGCCAGAAGACCATGGACGCCATCGGAGCCGACGGGGAGATCGTCGATCCGGTGGACTGCCGCGAGCGTCGCTCGTGCTTCGTGCCCTACGGAGTGATCTCCTGATCCAGCGCCGCGCCACGTTCGTCGCCCTCGCTTCGCTGGTCGCGCTCGGGGGCAGCTGTTCCGACGGGGAGGTCGAGTCGGAGCCTCATTCGGCCCTCTTGATCACGATGGACACGACCCGGGCGGACGCCCTCGCCTGCTACGGCGTGGTTCCGAACGCCACGGACAACCTGAACCGCTTGGCGACCGAGGGGGTCCTGTACGAACGCGCGTACGCCGTGGCCCCGATCACCCTGCCGTCGCACTCCTCGATGATGACCGGCCTCGTGCCCCTGCGGCACGGGGTGCGCGTGAACGGGGTTTCGGCGCTGCCCGATGCGGCCGAGACCTTGGCCGAGAAGGCAAATGCCGCCGGCGTTCAGACCGCGGCCTTCATCGCGGCCGTGGTGCTCGACGCCAGCTTCGGCCTCGCCCAGGGCTTCGAGACCTACGAAGGTCCCGATCCGTCCCTGCAGACCCAGAGCACCGTGTACGACCAGCGACCGGCCGAAGAAGTGGTCGATTCCGCCTTGGCCTGGCTCAAGGAGCGCGACCCCGAACGGCCGTTCTTCCTGTGGGTGCATCTGTTCGACCCCCACACGCCCTACGCCCCGCCGGCCGAGTTCCTCGAGAAGGCGCCGGACAAGAACCCCTACCTGGGGGAGGTCGCCTACGCCGACTACCAGCTCGGACGTTTGCTCCTGGCGCTGACCCTGGACGGCACCCTCGACGAGACCTTCGTGATGGTCGTGGGCGACCACGGGGAGAGCATGGGCGAGCACGACGAGAGCCAGCACGTCGCCTACTGCTACAACACGACCCTGCGCGTCCCGATGATCCTGCGCTATCCCGACGGCTACTCCGCGGGCAAGCGCACCGGACGCACGGCGAGCGTGGTGGACGTGGCTCCGACCCTGGCCGAGGCCCTGGGGCTCGGGCCCCTGTCCGACATCGACGGGCAGAGCCTGTTCAAGCGGGAGATCGCGCCCGATCGGGGCGCCTACTTCGAGTCCTACTACGGCTACCTTTCCTATGGCTGGAGCCCCCTGGCGGGCTGGGTCGATCGCACGGGCAAGTACCTGCACAGCTCCGAGCCGGAGTTCTACGACATGCGCAAGGATCCGCTCGAGACCCGCGACCTGATGGGCACCGGGCCTGACGTCGAGCGCTACCGTGCGGCCCTCGACCGAATCTCCCAGCGTCCGCGGCTCGAGCCCGGCGTGGCCGCCCGGGATGCCGAGCTGCTCGAGAAGATCCAGAACCTCGGCTATGCGGCCGCGGGTTCGGTGGAGGAGACGCTGCCCGACCCTCTGGATCCCTCGGATCGACCCAGCCCCAAGAGCCGCGCCCGGGAGCAGTGGGAGCTGCAGAACGCGATGTTCCACGCCGCTCAGGGCCGCTACGAAGAAGCGCTGGCCAAGCTGCGCGAGATCTACGCGGCCAACCCCTTCAACGCCGAAGCCGTCGACCACATGACCGCCTGCCTGATGCGCCTGCAGCGGGTGGAGGAGGCCATCGAGCCCCTGCGGTCGGTGCTCAGCCGGTCCCCCAACCGTCCGGACACCCTGACCTACCTCGGGGTGTGCCTGCTGCTGCTCGAGCGTCACGAGGAGGCCCGCGAGCCCCTGGCCCGGGCCCTCGAGATCCAGCCCGATCATCTGCAGGCCCTGGCGGCCATGTCCCAGCTGCTGGAGCTCGACGGCAAGACCGAAGAGGCACGCCAGCTGCGCGAGCGGGTGGGGCAGAAGACCGGCCAGGGCAGCTGAGGGCCCCCGTATCGTCGCAGCCGTGAAAAAGCACGGCTCGACGGCCGGCAAAGTTCGCCTCCATGGACGATAATCGGGCCCGTCCCCGATCGGAGCTCCATCATGTTCACGACTCTCCTGCTTGCCCTCGCCACCTCCTCCGAAGTTCCCGCCGGTGCCTACGTCGAGGCGCGCACCGCGGCGGTCTACGCCGGCGCCTGCCACTACGGTTCCCAGTACACGACCCAGGGGCGGGACGCCGTCCTCGGGTGGCACTTCGACCGGGGTAGCTTCGACGGGGTTTCCCTCGCTGGCTTCGACCTGGTCGTGGCCCTCTCCGGGGATCGCAACCTGAACGAGCCCGACGCCAAGGTGCGCTCGATCGTCTACCTCGACGGCGACGAGCCTTGCCCGAAGAAGCACGCCGCCATCGCCTGGCTGAAGAAGCACCACGGCCGGCGCATCGGCCGCATCGTCGAGTTCCGCGACCTGAAGGTCGAGGTGGAGCGTCGCGAGGACACGTTCCGTCTCGTGGCCGGAGGGGACGTCGAGCTCATCGGCAACGCTCTGCCCGAGCGTGAGTGCTGCAAGATGCCCTACAACGTCTGGTACGAGCCCTTCTCGGCCGTGCAAGGGCGCCTGGTGGGTCAGACCGAGACCTTCCGCTTCGAGAATCGAAAGCTGGAGCGCAGCTGGAGCCGCCCGGACGAGAACAGCGTGTTCTTCGGGACTTTCGGCCCCGAGCCCACGACCCTGGCCCAAGCCCGCTAGGAAAACCGGATTCGGGCGCAGGAATCCGGAGGACGGCGGAGCGCTCGCCGGTGTCTCATGGCCGGGTGAAGCTCGAGCGCGAAGAACAGCTCGCACGGTTCTATGCCCGGGACGCGGCCTGGGACGGCCGTTTCCTGGTGGGCGTGCTCACGACGGGCATCTACTGCCTGCCCTCCTGCAGCGCGCGCAAGCCGAAGCCGGAGAACGTGCTCATCCTCGAGGATGAAGGTGAGGCCCGGGGCAAGGGCCTGCGGGCCTGCAAGCGCTGCCGGCCGGACCACTTCTACCGCTCCTTCGACCCCGACCGCGAGGCCCTCGAGGAGCTGGCCGAGCGCGTCCGCCGCGAGCCGGGTCAGTTCTCGGACCTGGCCGAGCTCGCCAGCGCCGGCGGCATGGGGGCCAGCAAGCTCTCGGCCCTCTTCCGCCGCCACTACCACACGACGCCCGCTGCGTTCCTGCTCGAGGCGCGGCTGGAGCACGCGGCGCGCTCTCTCCTGGCGCCCAAGTCCAAGCTGCTCGACGTGGCCCTGGATGCTGGCTTCGAGAGCTCTTCGACCTTCCACGAGAACTTCCGCCGGCGGATGGGACTCTCGCCCGGTGCTTACGCCAAACTCCCCCAGACGCGAGAGTTCGAGCTGAAGCTGCCGCTGGGGTTTCGACCCGACGAGGTATGCGCCATGTTCGCTCGACCCGGAGAAGCCGGGCTCTCGGAGCGGCAGTCGGGCAACCGGCTCGTCAAGTCGCTCGGCGTCGACGGTCGCATCGGGCGCCTCGAGATCAAGCTCGGAGCCAGGACGGCGCGCTGTCGCTGGTCTTCGCGCCGCACGCCCCGCACACGGGAGCTGGCCGAGGTCCACGCCCGGGTGCTGAGGCTCCTGGGACTCGGCTCGGATCCCGGCATCTTCGAGCGCCGTGCGACCCGCCTGGGTCACCGCTCCCTGGTGCGAGGCCGACTGGGGTTGCGCGTGCCCCTGACCGCCGATCCGTTCGAGGGGCTCGTCTGGGTCATCGTGGGCCAGCAGGTCAACCTGCCCTTCGCCATCACCTGCCGGGAGCGTCTGATCGAGCTGTGCGGCGAGGAGGCCGGCCAGGGTCTTCGCGCCCACCCCGCGCCCCAGGCGGTGGCCGAGCTCGACTACGGGGACCTGCAGGAGCGTCAGTTCTCGCGCCGCAAGGCCGAGTACCTGATCGACTCGGCGCGGGAGATGGTGGCGGGACGCCTCGATCTGGAGGCCCTTGCCACGCGCCCCGTCGAGGTCCAGCGGTCCGAGCTCTCGCGCGTGCGCGGCCTGGGACCCTGGTCGGTCGACTATCTCCTGATGCGCTCTTTCGGACGCGAGGACTGCGTTCCCCTGGGCGACGTGGCGCTCGAAGCCTCCCTCGAGAGCTACTTCGAGCTGACCGAGCGTCCCTCGAAGGAACGCACCGCGCAGCTGATGCAGCCCTTCGCCCCGCACCGCAGCCTGGCCACCTTCCACTTCTGGAAACGACTCGGAGCCGAAGCATGAAGCCCTCGACCTGGACCGCCGATCGCATCCCCTCGCCCCTGGGCGACCTATTCGCCGTGGCCGACGAAAAGGGACGGCTCAAGCGCCTCGACTTCGTCGGAAGCCGGGAGCGAGCCGCCGACGAGGCCGCGCTGCAGCAGCTGTGCGGCCACCCTTTGCGCTGGGAGCGCGCTCCCTTCGAAGCCTTGCGCACGTGGCTCGAGGCCTTCTTCCGGGGGCGAGACTTGCCCTTGGCCATGGAGCTCAGCCCCGATGGAACCGACTTCCAGCGACAGGTCTGGAATGAGCTCCTGCGTATTCCCGCCGGCTCGACCCGGAGCTACGCCGAGCTGGCGCACTCGGTCGGCCGACCCGGCGCGGCCCGAGCCGTGGGCCGCGCCAATGCGACGAACCCGATCTCCCTGGCGATTCCCTGCCACCGGGTGATCGGAGCGGACGGGTCGCTCACCGGCTACGCCGGCGGCATGCAGCGCAAGGAGGACCTCCTGGAGCTGGAGGCCCGCCAACGCTCGTCATCGAACCCTTTGCTCTGCTAGAGCGTTCCTCAGAGCTACTGAACCCGCTCTTGGGTACCGAAGGTAGAGAGCTGCCAGCCGGTACGGCGTACCTCGGTGTACCCCTGCCAGGGGTTCCCTCCCGTGACGCGCGGATCCCGGGTGTCGGACTGGTACTGCTCCAGCAGGCTGCGCATCGACTCCAGAGTCTCCTTGTGATCCGCGTCCTCCGCGAGGTTGACCAGCTGGAAAGGGTCCTCCTGCGTGTCGTAGAGCTCTTCCGCCGGGCGATCGCCCAGGCGGGTGTTCCTGTCGGTGCGTGAGGCGAAGTTTCGAAGGTAGGCGTAGTCGTGGGTGCGCAGCACCCGGGCGGGGCCGAAAGAGTAGATCGGGGTGTCTTCGATGCCGGCCGCGACGAAGGAACGGGGTCGATAGTCTTCGGCGCGCTGCTCGTCGAAGAGGCCCAGGAAACTGCGACCCGTCATGCTCTCCGGAATCTCGACGCCACAGGCATCGAGGACCGTGGTCGGGATATCCGTGAGCGTGACGAGATCGTCGATGACTTTGCCTCCGGAGCTGCGGGGCCAATGGGTGATCAGAGGCACCCGGATGCCGAGGTCGTAGAGGGTGCCCTTCGCACGTGGCCCTGCCACGCCGTTGTCGCTGGTGATCAGGATGAGAGTGCGGTCGTAATGACCCTGCTTCTTCAAGACGTCGACGAGGTCTCCCAGAACCCGATCCAGGTACTCGATCTCGACGTAGTAGTCGAGCACTTGGCCTCGGCTTTCCTCGCTGTCGGTCTCGTGTGGGCTCAGTTGCGCCTGATCGAGCGTCTTGCCGGCCGAGCGCCAGGATCCCGAGGCGTACGGAAGATGGGGCTCGAGGACGCCGCACCAGAAGAAGAAGGGTTGGCTCGCGTCCGACTCCTTCAGAAAAGTCTCGAAGTTCGCGACATAGTCGATGAGGGAAGTCCTGAGCTCCAACTCATCGGCATCGAAACGCACCTCGTTGTAGGGACGGCCGAGTGGGTAGGTGTTGCGCCAACCTCCTGTCTTGAGGTTCCCCGGTCCCCAGCCCTTGCCCGTCCAACCGATTCGATATCCCGACTTCTGAAGCTGCAGGGGGAAGACAGGGAACTTGCGTGGCAGCGTTGCCCCGAAGACCCCTCCTTCTTCGAGCCTCCAGATTTCCTGGCCTGTCAGGATGGCGCTTCGGGAAGCCGTGCAGCTGGGACTAGCCGCGAACGCGTGCGTGAAGAGCAGCCCATCCCGGGCCAGTTGGTCCAGGTTGGGTGTGGACAGGCTCTCGTTTCCGTAGCACCCCGCATGCAGCCAAGACTGGTCGTCCGTCAGGAAGAGCAGGACGTTGGGCCGTTCCCGCGCTTCGGCGCGCTCATCATCGGCCGCTTTCCCGTGTGCCAAGGGAAGAAGGAGCGTAAGCGAACAGAGGAAAGTGAGCGTCATGGCTTCAGCCTACTACATTGAATCCTCGTCTCAGATCTTCCGACTCAGCCCGTCGCGCAGGACCCTGTCTGGTCGAGGGCACTTGCGGATGGAGGACGGCTAGAAGCTAGTCGAGCCAATCGGACAGGTCCCACAGGCCGACGGACTCGCTCTCCGTGGCGACGAGCAGTCCCTCACCCTTGTCCACGAAGGCAACGGCGACCACGTCGCGGGTCACCTGGAGCTCCCCGAGGACGGTTCCTTTCTTGCTGTCCCAGAACGTGATCTTGCCGTCGCTCCCTCCGGTCACGATCTGGGTGCCCTTGGGATGAAAGGCGACGGCCTGGATGCCGGAGGACTCCTCGCCCAGGGTCAGCTCCGCCTTCTTGCCCTTCGTCTTCCAGACCTGAACCTGTCCATTCTTGGTCGCTGCGGCAATGGACTTCCCCTTGGGATCTATGGCGAGGGCCACGACCGGCGAGCCCAGGTCCAGGATGCGCTTGTCGTCCACGCTGGCGCTCTTTGCATCCACGAAGCGCACGGTGCCGTCTTCACCGCCCGCGGCCAGGGTCTTGCCCTTGGCGTCCATCGCCAAGCAGGTCACCTTGCCGTTGTCGAGCCCGCGGTTGCTCCACCCGTGGACGTTGCCGGGCGTGAGCCGCGTCAGGCCTCCTGTGTCCGTGCCGACCCAGACCCAGCGGTCCTTGGGATCGATGGCCAGGCAGCGGGACGCGTGCATGGCCGTCGTTCCACCGATGCCCTGCTCCGCCTCACCGTCCTCGAGCTTCAGGAAGCCGGCCGTCGTCATCCCGTGGTGGAAGGCCACCAGATCCTCACCCACGTCGAGGGCGGCGATAGGCGCCGGTGCCGTCTCCACGATCCAAAGGCTCTCCCCCTTGGCGAGGTCCCAGGCCTGCACGAAGCCGTCGCGATCCGCGGTCACCAGCGTCTTCTCGTCGTCGGAAACGGCCATCCGCACGATGCGCGCTTCGTGGGGCGCAATCTCGACGGGGACGGGCAGGGTCCTCTGTTCGAGCGAAGGCAAAACGGCGAGCGGGACGAGCAGGGTCGCGGTACGGAGCATTGGATCCTCGGGGCAGGGGAGTTTCGGAGGCGGCGATTCTATCGAAGAGCCCGTGCAAGGGTCCCGAACGAACCTCCCGGGGCCTACTTTCGAAACCTGGAGAGCTCCTTGGCTCGGGTTGGTAGAACGTGGGGAGGCCCGCCCATGCTCGAGTTCCTGATCGTTCCGTGGTCTTCCGTCGGATCGCTATCGTCGCGGGAGATCGTCCGGCTCCAGTCGAGCGGGCCGTGAGAGCTACCAGCTCGAGATCCTTCGTGGCTCGGCCCACTCGCCCGTTGTGTCCCCTGGCCTCTACGACCTCTACCTTGTCGGCTTCGACGTGCAGGCCGTCTTCCTGGACCAGGTGCGGATCTTGCCGGGAGAAGGACAGGCTTTGGAGCTCGTCCTGGAGCGCGGAACACACAGACGGGTCGAGGTGATTCCGCAGCTGGATGGATCGAAGAGCCTGCACGTCCGAGTCGTCGATGCTGACGCGCGCTCCTATCTGGATCGGGAGGTCTCCGCCAGGTCGGAGGGCACCATCGAATGCTACGTGCTCGGGTTGAAGGTCCGGGGAGTACTCGATCTTGGCCGAGAACGACCAAGGCGTCGGATTCCGCGGCTTCCTGAGGGTCGACTCCCTGGACGACCCTCAGAAACGAGGTTCGGTCGAGCTAGAAGTCGACGAAGACGCGCTCCGAATGCTGGAGGGGAGCCGCTGAACTTTGGCCTACGCGGACATCTCCGCGTAGGCCTTCTTGCCGAACGAGTCGACGGCGATCGACTCGGAGCGAGCCGCCTCGGCGCTGTCGACGAGCTCTTTCTCTTCCGAGCTGATGAGACCTGCATCGAGGGCGCGCTGAACCAAGGTGGCTGCGGGCTTCCTCTCGAGCTGGTTCCCCTTGACGGCTTTCTGGACCTTGGCGTGGACCGGTTCGGCCTTGCGGATCAGGCCCAGGGTGGCCTCGAGCTGTCCCAGACCCAGCTCGTCCTCGGCGGGGAAGAACAGGCCCGGCGTCAGGCGCTCGCGCAGCTCGTCGCTGTCCAGCACGGCCCGGGCGACCTTCTGGGTCAGCTTGTCCGAGGGCTTCTTCCACTGGGCGCCGAACGGGAAGGCGACGAAGCGCAGGAACCAGCCCGCCGGCTTGAGGGGCATGTTGCGGGCGACGTCGAGGTAGGCGTCCTGGCACTTCCACAGGGCGTGCTCGACGAACCAGCTCATGAGCGGGAAGTCCTCCTTGCGGGAGCCTTCCATGTGGAAGCGCTTGAGCGTGGCGGCGGCCAGGTACATCCAGGAGAGGACGTCGGCCAGGCGACCGGTGATGGCTTCCTTGCGCTTGAGGGCGCCGCCCAGGGTGCCCATGGCCACGTCCGAGGCCATGGCGAAGGCCGCGCTCATGCGGGTGAGCTTGCGGTAGTAGGGAGCCGCCGGGGTCGTGACCGGTGCGTCGGCCAGGAGGCCGTCCGAGAGCCCGAGCAGGAGCGAGCGGGCGATGTTCTGGAAGACGAAGCCGACGTGGCCGAAGAAGGCCTGGTCGAACTCCTCGAGGTTGCGCGTCTCCGCTGCGCGCATCTCCTTCTGGACGAAGGGGTGACAGCGGATGGCGCCCTGTCCGAAGATGATCATCGAGCGCGTCAGGATGTTGGCGCCCTCCACGGTGATGCCGATCGGCAAGGCGGAGTAACCCTCCGCCAGGATGTTGCGCGGACCGCGGCAGATGCCCGCGCCGCCCACGATGTCCATGGCGTCGTTCGTCACCGAGCGCATGCCTTCGGTCAGGTAGCACTTGACGATGGCCGAGGTGACCGAGGGCTTCTCGCCGGCGTCCACCGCTCCCACGGTCAGGGAGCGCGCGGCTTCCATGGCATAGGTCATGCCGGCGATGCGGGTGAGCGGCTCCTGGATGCCCTCGAACTTGCCGATCGAGAGCTTGAACTGCTTGCGCACGGTCGAGTACGCGCTCGTGGCCCGGGTCGCGAGCTGTGCGGCGCCCGAAGCCATGGAGGGCAGCGAGATGCCCCGGCCGGCGGCCAGGGACTGCATCAGCATCAGCCAGCCCTTGCCGGCCATCTCGCGTCCGCCGATGATCGCGTCGATCGGCACGAACACGTCCTTGCCGTGGGTGGGGCCGTTCATGAAAGCGCAGCCCAGAGGGTCGTGGCGCTCGCCGATCTCGATCCCGGGCAGGTCGGTGGGAACCAGGGCGCAGGTGATGCCGAGCTCTTTCTGATCCCCGAGCAGCCCGTCCGGGTCCTCGAGCTTGAAGGCCAGGCCGAGCACCGTGGCCACCGGAGCCAGGGTGATGTAGCGCTTGTCCCAGTTGAGGCGAATCCCGAGCGTCTTCTCTCCCTGGTAGGTGCCCTCGGTCACCACGCCCGTGCTCTGCATCGAGCCCGCGTCGCTTCCGGCCTCAGGTTCGGTCAGCGCAAAGGCGGGGACGTCCTCTCCGCGCGCGAGGCGCGGCAGGTAGTGGTCCTTCTGCTCCTCGGTGCCGTAGTGCAAGAGCAGCTCGGCCGGGCCCAGGGAGTTGGGCACCATGGCCGTGACCGAGAGCGCCACCGAGCGGCTGGACAGCTTCGTGATGACCGCCGAGTGGGCCGCCGCGGAGAACCCCAGTCCCCCGTACTCCTCGGGGATGATCATCCCGAGGAAGCCTTCCTTCTTCAGGAAGTCCCAGACCTCCTTGGAGAGATCGCCGCTGCGGTTGGTCTCCCAGTCGCTCACCATCTGACAGACCTCTTCCACCGGTCCGTCGACGAAGGCGCGCTCCTTGGGGGAGAGGACGTGCGGATGGAAGTTGAGCAGGGAACGCCAGTCCGGATCGCCGCTGAAGAACTCCGACTCCCACCACACCGTTCCGGCTTCGATCGCGATGCGCTCGGTGTCGCTCATCTTGGGCAGGATCGGAGCGATGCGCGGCAGGATCTGACGCGTCAGCACGTTGCGCCGGTAGCTGGGCACGCCCGTGACGACGGCCAGGAGCACGAAGCCGACGGCGATGACCGCGAAGCTGTTCACCGAGGAGACCCCGGTGACCAGCCAGCCGAGCAGAACCACCGCTCCCGGAAGGGCCCAGGCGAGCCAGTTCTTACCGCTGTAGAAGAGTCCCAGGGAGAGGGCGAGGGCGACGAGGAGGAAGATCCACATGGCTTGATTTCCGAGCGTTGGGCGGGCCGGGAGGGCAGTCGATCTACCCGCACAGGCTACCTGAGGTATCGGGTCTTGCAGGGCCCTTCCCAACCCCTTTTCCCGGAGGGAATTAGGGATTGCGAGGGCTTTCGGTGCGCCACCGGTGGGTTCGATCGAGGGCGCTGGACAGGCGTGCGCCCTCACGTTCCCTCGTGGCCTCGTCCCACCCCAGGGCGCGGGAAAGTCTTTCCAGCACGACCTGCGCGCTGTCTTCGGCCCGGGAGCGGGGTCCGAACCCCAGGTCGGTGCGGCGGAAGAAGAAGTCCTCCGCCGTCAGGCAGTCTTCGAAGCGCACGCTCCAGTCGACTTCCCCGAGCAAGGTCTCTTCGTCCAGGGGGCGACGGCCCTCGGGGGCCCGGCTACAGAACTCCTGGACGTGGGAGCTCCAGGCGGCATAGCGCTTGGACCAGGCCGGCTCGATGGCCTCGAAGTTCCCCGAGGTGTTCCCGAAGTCCGACCACCGCGGGCGCGCCAGGGCTTGGTGCAAGGCACCGCGCAGGCGATGCTCGCGCGTGGGAGACGAGGAGCCGCGCGCTCCGATCGCGAGGTCGGACGTGAGCTGGTCGCACAGCTTCTCGGCCATGGAGCGATAGCCCGTCAGCTTGCCTCCGGCGATCGTGTACAGGGGACCTTCCCGTTCGATGCGCTCCTCCCGCGAGCGAGAGGACGGGTCGCTCTCGTCCGCGGCAAGGAGCGGGCGCAGTCCGGCCCAGGTGGACACGACGTCGTCGCTGGTCAGCTGCGCAGCAGGTACGAGGCCGTTGGCCGATCTCAGGAGGTAATCGACTTCGTCCCACGTCGCACGGGCTGGCTCTCCCGGGACCGCGTCGAGGTCGGTCGTGCCGACGATCGTGTAGTGGGGCCAGGGAATCAGGAACATGATCCGCCCGTCGACCGCGGACGGGAAGATCACCGCGCCGTCGGTCGGGAGCCGTTTCCGCGGCAGGACCAGGTGGGAACCCCGGGTGGGGGCTACGTACTGGCCGCCCAGGTTCGCCCGCTCGCGCAGGAGGTCGACCTGGGGACCCGCCGCCAGGACGACCGCTCTGGAGGAAACGCTGAACTCGCGCTCGGTCAGGCGGTCCACCAGGGTGGTCCGGGCTCCCTCGGCGTTCTTCTCGATGCGCAGCGCTTCCGTGCGGGACAGGGCGAGGGCACCCGCCTCGATCGCGCTGGCGACGATGGCCAGGGTCAGGCGCGCGTCGTCGGTCGCCCCGTCGAGGTAGTCCCCGGCGCCGCGCAGTCCGTCGTCACGGATCCCGGGGATGCGAGCGCGGACCGTGTCCTTCGAGTTGAGGTGCGGTACGCCGAGCACGCGCGGAACGGACACCAGGGTGTAGAGGGCCAGACCCGCGGCCAGCTTGGCGAGCCCCACCCCGTCGCCGCGATGCACCGGAAACGTGAAGCGTTCGGGCCACACGTAGCCCGCCGCGTTGCGCAAGAGCAGGCCGCGCTCGAGGCAGGAGTCCCGCACGAGTCCGAACTCGTACTGCTCGAGGTAGCGCAGGCCTCCATGGATCAGGCGTGACGAGGCCGACGAGGTGGCCGAGGCCCAGTCCTCCTTCTCGACCACCAGCGTGCGCACCCCGCGCAGGGCCAGGTCGAGGGCGATGCCGACCCCGGTGATCCCTCCCCCGACGACCAGAACGTCGGGATCCCGCTGCTCGAGGTCCCGCAGGCGTTCTTCGCGCAGGGGCAAGGGTCGAGGGTCGTCCGCGCTCACCCGGACGAGGATACGGAGCTCGCGAGCCGGATCGAGCTCAGAAGGGGATGTCTTCTTCGCGGACCTGGGGGCGAGGGGGAGTCGGGCGTGGCTCCCTCCTGGGGGCCGCGGTCCGCTCGGGGCTCCAGCCCCGGAAGGGAACGTCGAGGCCGCGACGCTGGATGTCGGCGCCCATCCCCATGTGGGCGAAGGCTTCGCGCAGGCAGCGGTCGGTGTCTCCCACTACCAGTCGGGCCTGATTCGGTTCGTCGGACTCCTCGAAGGCCGTGCGCACCGGCAGCTCCTTGAGGAAGCTGCGGTGACGCGGGTCGAGCACGCGGCCGTCCAGGACGAACACGCAGCCGCGGTCTTGTTCTTGACGCATCAAGCGACCGAAGCCTTGGCGAAACTTGGACAGAGCCCGGGGCAGGTAGATCGTGCGCCTCTGCTGGGCCGAGCTCAGGGAAGCGCACTGGGCGTGGTGGTAGCGGTCGGGCACGCCGTAGGGCATGCGCACCAGGATCAGGTACTCGAGGGTCGTGCCGGGGAAGTCCGCGCCGTACCAGAAGGTGTCCAGGCCCAGGAGGGTGGCGTCCACCTGCTCGCGGAAGAGGGCGCACAGCTCTTCCTTTCCCGCGCCGCCCATGCGCTGGTGGTAAAGCGGGAGGTGGCGCTCCCGAAAGAAGGGCCCCAGGGCCTGGGCCGTGCGGGTCAGGTCCTCGGCGTTGGTGAACAGCACCAGGATGCGACCGCGGGTGCGCTCGGCCAGGTAGGCCGTGAAGCGCCGCACGTAGTCGAGAAAGCCCTGCTTGTTCGTCTGGATGGGGGGCGCGTCGCGGGGAACCGTGACCAGGACGCGGTCGTAGTCGAAGGTCTCGGGCACCCGGAACGTGGTGAGAGTCGAGGGTTCCCGCTCCTCGTCGTCGAGAGGTTGGGCGGCGCGGGTGAGCCCCAGGTAGTCGGCGCTGGTCTCGAAGCCTTTGCGCAGCCAGGTCGTGGCGGACAGGAACACGGCGCCCCCCAGGTCGGGGTAGTAGTGCCGACCCAGGTACTCATGGGGCAAGAGCACCCTGGCCGCGAGCACGTCCTCGCCCGACGCCGAGACCTCGAGGTCGTAGAAGGTCTCGGGGCGAAAGGCCGGTTCGCCGGCTTCGCCCCGGGGGAGCCAGGCCTCGACCCCACGGAAACACTCGTCCATCTCGTTGCGCAAGAGCTCGAGGGATCGGCGCAGCCGGTGGGTGCCACGGGCAGGCAGGGTGTCGAGGTGTTCGGAGATCTGGGCCAGGTTGGTCTCGATCGACTGCAGGGTCAGCACGAGGAAGCCGTGCACGTCGAGCAGCTCGCTGGCCTCTTCTTCGAAGGCGAACTCCCGGAAGAGGGAGTGGTGATCGTTCTTGCCGCGCAGGCTGGCTCTTTCGCTGCGCCAGCGCTTGAACTTCGCGATCTCCTCGGTGAGCCGTTCCAGGGCCAAGAGGGCTCCCTCGTGGGCCTCGCGACAGTCGAGGGCGGCCAGGGCGGCGGGGCTGTTCTCCACCACGACGTCCAGGATGTGGTTGAGGGGGTGCCGCCGGTCGCCGCCCTCGCGGTACAGGCGCAGCAACAGGTCGCGGATCTCCCGCAGGGGCACCGCATGGCTGAAAGCGTTGTGGGCCACGTCGTGCAGGTGCTCGCACTCGTCGAAGACGACCTGCCTGAAGAACTCCCGGCGCGCCAGGGCGAAGGCGTGGTTGGTGACGACGACGTGGGCCCGCTCCGCGCGCTCACGGGCCGCGCTGGCCGCGCAGGTCTCGCGATCCTCCCGGGACGAGCAGCAGCCGGTTTCGCTGCGGATCCTGGGGATCAAGTGATCCATGGCCTGCCGCCAACCGGACTCCCGCCGGGTCGTGAAGCGGCCGAAGGGAGATCGCCGGGGGAAACGGTCGAGGTCACCGTCCGGATCGGCCTGGGCAAACAGAGCCAGGGCCGTCCAGACCAGGACCTCGTCGGGGGTCGAGCCACGCCCCGGTAGCTCGTTCACCAGGGCGCGCCAGCAAAGGTAGTTGCGACGGCCCTTGAGCTGGGTGACGCGGATCTGGGCCCGCACGCCCGCCTGGCGCAGGAGGTCCAGGGCGAAGGGAACGTCCCTGGACATGGCCTGTTCCTGCAGGGCGCGCGTGTAGGTTGCTACGCCGACGCGCACGTCGTTGCGCAGGGCCCACAAGAGGACGGGAACGAGGTAGGCCAGGGTCTTGCCCGTTCCCGTGGGGGCGTGCATCAGGGCCAGCTCTCGACGTCCGAAACCGAGGGCGATCCGGGCGGCCAGGGCATGCTGGGCAGGGCGAAACTCGCCGCCCTGGTCCTGGCCCAGGGCTCGGGGCAGGCGCTCCTGGAAGATCTCGTCGATCAGCTTGCGGTCGGCGGGGTCGAGGGTGCGCTCCTCGGGATCGAGGGTCGAGAGGGCTTCGAGGCGCCGTTCCCGAGCGGCCCGCCGGGCCCAGCGTGGTCGCGCGGCGTCCAGGGCTTCGCCGCGGCTCGGGTAGGCACGTATCGCGTCGCGGATGCGACCGTCGCCCAGGGCCGGGTGCGCGGGGAACAGGGCGCTCGTCGATGCGCTCCAGACCGATGGAAACTCGCACAGCCCGATCAAGACCCCGAGCTGGGCCGCCCGGCGCGGGTCCTTCTGGCGCAGGCCGCGCCAAGCCTCCTCGAGTCCATGGGCCAGGAGGGCCAGGGGAGCGTCTTCCTGATCCAGGGCCGAACCCACCAGCTCCGCCAGGGCGGAAGCCAGGTGGCCCGGCTCCGAGCGCAGCGTGAGATCACCCCAGCGAGTGCCTTCCCGGCGTCCGGGCGTCAGGACGTTGGAGGCGCCCGGGAGATCCAGCACGACCGGGGCCTGGAGCCCCTTGGACCAGAAGGCGCGAAACAGCTCCACGTCTCGCACGACGACCGGGCCCTCGCCCAGGAAGCGTCCCCAGTCGGCCAGGGCCTCCTCCAGCCAGCGGCTGGCGCGCGGGTCTCGGATCCGGCCCAACCGTTGGGCCGCCAGCGCGCGCACCTCGGCCGACTCGTCCCGGAACAGGACCGCCCGCAACACCGCCGCGCCGGCCGGGTCGGCCGGGAGCGCCTCGATCGCAGCCGCGCGCGCCGCGCGGTCGACGCTCAGCAAGGCGGCCTGGGCGGCGAGCGTCACGCGGGGTCCTTCAGCCGCTGGAGCAGGCTGGCGCGGATCCCGCGCGCCAGCCCCCGATCGTCGGCGTGCTCGCGGGGGACCCAATAGAAGAGGACCCGCCCCCGGGCGACGACGAACCGGCGCAGGGTCGGCGGCTAC
>JAUIEE010000463.1 GCA_030428965.1 bacterium
TGGAATTCACAGAAGACGATGCTCGGAGTGGTGGGGTGGATCTGCGTCCAGCCCCCGTCGCCTCCGAAGACCTGGGTCCAGTCGGTGCCGGCCGTGGAACGCCGATTCGTGCCGTTGTCCTGGGTGCCCCCGAAGAACAGCTCGTCGTCGAAGGGATGACTCGAGAGACCCGCGTAGAACTGAATCGTGCCCAGCCCGTCGTTGAGGGAGCTCCAGCTGAGACCGGAGTTCGCGGACCGGTGCACACCTCCGTCGTCGCCGACCACCAGTCGCCCGGCCGCGTCCCAGCTGGCGGCATGCTGGTCGACGTGGGGCGGGGTGATGTTCGTGAAGGTGGCGCCCGCGTCCAGCGTGCGGTGCAGGGTGACGCCGCCGAAGACGACGAAGTCCGGGGCGCTGGGATGGACCGAGACGACGGACAGGTACCAGCCGAAGGAGGACTGGATGCTGCCCAGGGGCAGGGAGCTCCAGGTCGCTCCGCCGTCGTCGCTCCGGTAGGCGCCTTCGGTGAACGCCCCTCCGCCGGTCGCGCTGGCCGGCAGGGTCACCATGGCGTAGAGGCGATCGGGCAGGCTGGGCGCGACCCGGACGCTGACACGGCCGATCGACGCGGCGGCGGGGAGGCCGCCCGCCAGTTTCGTCCAGCTCGCTCCACCGTCGCTCGTCTTGTAGATGCCGTTGTCGGCGTTCCCGAAGATGCGACCCATGCCCGCGTAGAGCGTGTCCGGGGCCGAGGGGTCGAGCGTCAGGTCCGTCGCGGACAGATCGGGGAGCCCGCCGGCGAGCTGACTCCAGCTCTGGCCGCCGTCGGTGGACTTGAACACCCCGAGCGGGCCGGTGGCGTCGGGATGCCCCTTGGCGGCGGCCAGCTCGGGGAAGCCTCCGGCCCGTGTGATGGCCGCGTAGACGATCTGGCCGTCGCCCGGGTGCACGAGGATGCGCGAGAAGCAGCGCCCCCCAAAGACCGACTCGGCCAGGGCCGCCCAGGTGTTGCCGCCGTCGGTGGACTTGTAGAGACCCAGGCCGTAGCGGCTGTGGTTGGCGTAGTTGGCCTCGCCCGTGCCCGCATAGAGGATGTTCTCGTTCTGGGGGTCGAGGGCGATGGCGCCGATGGCCGTCGTGGCGAAGATGCTCGTCAGGCTCTGCCAGCTCTGTCCACCGTCCTCGCTTCGCCAAACGCCGCTGTCGGCGCCACCTGCGTAGTAGAGGTCGGGCTGGGTCGGACTGCAGGCCAAGGCCGAGACACGACCCGCGTAGCTTCCGTTCTGGATCGGAGCCGGGCCCAGCTCCTCCCACTGGAGGACAGGTTGGGCCTGAAATCCCTGGGCCTGGGACCCGGGAACCGTGGAGACGACCCACAAGAGAGCGCTGAACCAGGCCATCATCGGGATTCGCTCCGGGGGTCGACGTGGGGGACCTCGAAGGTGAGCGTGGCGCCGATGACTTCCCAGTCCGCCTCCGGGTCCTCGTTCGTCGGCGTGGCGTGGTAGGTCTCGACGACCCACAGGCCGGAGAGCTCCACGCTGAAGTAGCCGGTTCCACCGGCGTCGGTCAGGAAGCTCTGGGTGCGCGAGCTCGGCACGTGACGCGCCCGCACGCGCAGGCGTTGGCCTCTCGCCTGGGGAAGGTAGACCCGCAGGGGGAGGTCGGCCTTGAGCGGAAGGCTGGTCGGGTCGGCCAAGGGGCGGATCTCCGCTCTTTGACCGGTCTTGCTCTGGGCCGTGGCGGAGTTGGGCAGGAAGCCTTCTTCACCGACCACGCGCACCAGGAGCTTGGCCGAGTCGAGGCGTCGCACGCGAATCGGTCCGGAGCCCTGCGGGTCGAACGGGGCTTTCGGCAGGTTCGCCTCGGGAATCGCCGTCGAGAGGAAGGTCTGGAACTCGGCTCGGGGGACGTCCCGCACCTCAGCTCTGCGGTCGATGCCGATCAGAGCGATGCCGGCCTTGGAGAGGGTGAGGCGAGCCGAGCCTCCCTGGGCGCTTCGTGCCAGGTCCTGGAGGTTCTCTTGTTCTCCCGCGCCGCGCACAAAGGCCCACTCGAGGCTCCCCGGCCAGGCGCTCCGGCCGCTCCCGACGTCGGCCCAGGAGAGCTGGAGGCTCTCGCCGACCCCGAGCTCGTAGCGATCGGCGCGCAGGGGCTCGGCCTCTTGTGCTGCGAGGTTGGCACCGAGCAAGAGGAGGAAAGCAAAGCGAAGACCCGGTCGAACGGTTGACATGGGGCTCTTGTCCGTCGTCGAGTTTGGAGGCGCCAGGAGGCACGCGGAGGAGGCCGGGAGCAGTCTACCACCGTTCCTGACCGGTGAGAGGCGCCCTTCGGGAAGAGAGGTTCGCAGGCTCTTGCACCTCAGGCTGACGCCCCTAGGCTCGTCGGGACTCCGATCCTTCCCTATCTGCCAAGGTCTTCGATCCATGGTCTCAACCCTGCTGGTTCTCTTCGTTCAGGCCACCCTTGCTCCCGAACCGGTCGTTCATCAGGACGGACACCGTCGACTGCGCACCCGGTCCGAGCGTCCCGTGGATGCGGTGCCTTCGGCTCCCCTGGCCGGCAGCGTCGCTTCGGGCAACCTCCTGTTCTCCATGGTGGGGGGCGACAACGCCGAATGCGTGCGCGCGATCGGGGACGTCACCGGGGACGGACGCGACGAGATCCTGGTCGGCATCGGCGAGTCGGGGACGGACAACGTCTTCTGCCTGGACGGTTCGAGCTCGGGAAGCGCGTCGGTCGTATGGAGCCTGGAGACGGCGGACGGCGTGAGCGGTGGATCGTGCTACGGAGATCAGTCCATCGTGCCGGTCTCGGACACGGACGGGAACGGCTACCCGAACATCGCCCTGGGGACCGCCTTCGGGGGGCGCACGGCCTACAACCTGGACGCGCTCGCCGGGGCCCAGAACTGGAGGTTCGACACCTACCTCGAGGTGGACTCCGGATGGATCTATTCCCTGTGCGAGATCTCGGACGTCTCGGGGGACGGCGTGCCCGACTACGCCTTCGCCGCTGGTTCCGACAACGACAGCGTCTACCTGGTCGACGGGGCCAGCCCCGGCCCCCAGGCCTGGGTCCTGTGGAAGTACTTCGCCGGCGACGCGGTGTACTCCGTGCGCAACCTCGGAGACGTGAACGGGGACGGCTCGGACGACGTCCTGATGGCCAGCGGCGACGACGTCGATCGCGTCCGTTGTCTGGAAGGCGACACCGCCTCCCCGGGTGGCAACGTGCTCTGGACCTACACCCCGGGGGTCAGCGTTTTCGCGGCAGGTGTCCTGAAGGACGTGACCTCCGACGGCGTCGACGAGGCTCTGGCGGTGCTGTGGACCAGCGGCGGAGGTGCCGTGCGCTGCCTGAACGGGGCGACCGGGGCCGTCGTGTGGTCCAGCACCGACGTGAACAGCTTCGGTATGCAGGCGGATCAGCTCCAGGACGTGACCGGGGACGGCGTGAACGAGGTCATCGTGAGCTCCTGGGAGAACGCGGCCATCGTGCTCGACGGTTCCGACGGTTCGCTCCTGTGGAAGACGACCGTGGGGACGACGAACGGGGGCGACGTGTGGACCTCCTGCGCCATCGACGACCTGAACGGAGATGGCCGTCAGGACGTGATCGCCGGTTCCTTCGACTACCACGTCTACGCCTTCGACGGGCTGACCGGCGAGACCCTGTGGGCCTACGACACCGGGAACCGGGTCTTCAGCGTCGCCGCGGCCGGTGACCTGAACGGGGACGGAACCCCGGACGTCGTGGCCGGAACCCAGGATACGAACACGAACACGGTGGTCTTCGTGCTCGAGGGAGACGGCGGAATCGAGGGGCCCCTGACCCCGTTCGATGCCAGGCCCTGGGCCGAGCCCACCACGCGCTAGATTTCGAGACGGAAAATCGT
>JAUIEE010000464.1 GCA_030428965.1 bacterium
CGAAACCACTCCTCGTCGCCCTCGTCCTCCCGTTCGTCCTGACCGGCTGCAAGTCCACGGCGCCGAACGCTCCCAGGGGGACTCGACTCACCCTGGAACGCATCTTCCAGACCTCCGACTTCAGCCCCAAAGGACCCACGGGACACATCTGGAGTCCGGACAGTCGTAGCCGGTACTACTGGTTCGAACAGGCGGGAGAGGTGGGGCTCTACCGGGAGAGCCTGGCCGAAGAGGACCACGGCAAGTTGACGAACTGGTCGGCCGTCCTCGAGCAGCTGGACGCGCAGCGCGCGGACTTCCGGGCGCCGGCCATGGGGGACACCAACCGCACGGGTCGCTTCTCTTTCGCGCCGGCCCTGGATCCCAGCGGGTCCTTCCTCGTCGGGACCCACCGCAACGACCTCTACCGCTTCGACCTCGAGAGCAAGTCCGTTCGCTACCTGACCGAAGGAGCCGACCCCGAGCTGTTCTTCGACTTCAGCCCCGACGGCTCTCGCCTGGCCTTCGTGCGCAACGGAGACCTGCACGCGCTCGACCTGGCGACCGGCGCCACCCAGCGGCTGACTCAGACCGCCGAGCACTCCCCCCTGCTCTCCGGCATGGCCGACTGGGCCTACGAAGAGGAGTTCGGCGTTCGCAAGTCCTTCTGGTGGTCCCCGGACAGCCGCCACATCGCCTACCTGCAGGTCGATCCTTCCGACATCCCGACCTTCCCGATCACCGACGAGCTCGAACTGCAGGCCACGACCGAGCAGCAGCGCTACCCCAAGGCCGGGGGCAAGAACTCCCGGGTACGACTCGGCGTGCTGGACCTCGACTCCCTCGAGACCCGCTGGATCGTAACGGTGGCCCAGGAAGCCTACCTGCCCCGCGCAGGCTGGATCGACGCGACGAACCTGTGGTACCTGTGGCTGAACCGCGATCAGAACCACCTGGAACTGCGCTTCCAGGGACTGGACGAGGACCAGGCCCGGGTCGCGTTGACCGAGAAGGCGCCGGACTGGGTCAACGTGCGGGACGAGCCGCTCTTCCTGGCCGACGGCAGCTTCCTGTGGACGGCGGAGCTCGACGGCTGGCGCCATCTCTACCACCACGAAGCCTCCGGAGCGCTGCGCAAACGCTTGACCTACGGCCCGTGGCAGATCGAAGCGCTCTACGGTGTGGACGAGGAGCGCCAGCTGGCCTTCTTCCAGGCCACCGAGAAGGATCTGCGCGAACGCCACGTCTACCAGGTCCCCCTGGGTGGAGGCCCCATCGAGCGCCTGACCGAAGAGGCCGGCACCCACAGCGCCAGCCTCTCCCCCGACGGCAAGCACATGGTCACGACCTTCTCCTCGACCCGGGTGCCCCGTCTACACACCATCTGGAGGGACGGCCGCTCCTACGCAACCTCTCCGAGCCGGGTCCATGCCCTGGCCTCCACCCACCTGTCTCCCGTCGAGTTCGGTCGCATTCCGGCCTTCGACGGCACGCCTCTCTACACGGCCATGATCAAGCCGCCCGACTTCGATCCGGCCCGGCGCTACCCCGTACTCGTCTACGTCTACGGCGGTCCCCACGCCCAGACGGTCCGCAACGTCTGGGGCGGCAAGCGCCACCTGTTCTTCCAGTACATGGCCCAGGAAGGCACCATCGTCTTCTGGCTCGACAACCGCGGCAGCTGGGGGCGCGGCAAGGCCTTCGAAGCAGCGGTGTACCGTCGCCTGGGCGAGCTCGAGCTGGCCGACCAGGTGGCCGGGGTCGAGTACCTGCGCAGCCTGCCCTACGTGGACGGCGAGCGCATCGGCGCCTACGGAGGCAGCTACGGAGGAACCATGACCCTGAACTGCCTGTTCCGTGCCCCCGAGCACTTCCAGGCCGGCGTGGCCTGGGCCCCCGTCACCGATTGGCGCTTCTACGACACGATCTACACGGAGCGCTACATGGACACCCCCGAGGACAATCCCGAGGGCTACCGCGAAACCGCGCCCCTGGCGCACGTCGAAGGCTTGCGCGGCGAGCTCTTCCTGGCCCACGGGACCATGGACAACAACGTCCACTTCCAGAACTCCGTTCAGCTCATCGACGCTCTGGTCGACGCGGAGAAGAGCTTCGAGCTGCAGGTCTATCCCCGCACCCGCCACGGGATCGGCCGTGGCGCGGCGAGCTACCACTTCTACCGCGCCATGGCCGACTTCTTCTTCCGCAAGCTCTAGCGCAGCGGGTCGAGATTCACCCGCTGCGCTCCACGGCCATCAGTCGCGCTGGACGCGCGGGGTGAGGATGGCCACGGCCACGTCCCGCGTCCGCCTCTCCAGGCAGGCCAGCGTCCCGTCGCCTCCGCAGACCGGCAGAAAGTCCTGGCCCGCGTTCGGCGCGCAGGCCGCGATGGCGTCCAGGGCGGCGCGCGCCCCGTCCACGTCCGCGGCCATCTCCGCATGCAACAGGGCCACGAGCTCCTGCAGCACCTCGATCCGCCAGGGTTCCTTGTTCAGGTCCTTGATGTGGTGCAAACGGATGCCGGGTGCGCAGTGCCCCTCGGGAATGTTCAGCTCCGGGTCCGGATGAAAGGTGTCCTGACCCGCGCCCAGCACGAACAGGCCTCCCACGACGCGCCCGAGCACCTCCGCCGAGGTCGGGTTGCGGTACGGCAGCCCGTAGGCCAGCTCCGCGAACTTCGGGTCGACCAGGCCCCCGCCACTCAGGCCCGGCTTGAAGAAGGCCTGGGCCCAGAGGTCGATGCCGAGCGCCAGCACGGCTCGGTCCTCCGACCCCAGCCGGGAGCCGGTTCGAGTCGGCTGGCACACTCCGTCGCAGCCGCCGGGTAGGTCCGTGTCCTCGTCGCAGTTGGTCCCCGGCGTTCCGCCGGGCTTGTCGACCCGCCAGCTGCAGTGGTCTTCCACGAAGGGCCCCGCAGGCCCCCAGTAGCAGAAGTTGCCGGTCGTACAGTCGTTCGAGAAGTAGCAGTCGCAGTTGGGTCGAGTCGGCGGCGGCGGCACGGCCACCGGCTTGCGTTGCTGCACCTGCGCCTGGGAATCCGCTGCGAACAGCGGCGCGATCACGAGCAGGACGCCGAGACGCCCGACGTGGGAAAGGTTCATGGGATCTCCTCCCCTGGCCGGCTGCATGGGCCGACCTGGGAGGATCATCCTAGCCTCCGAGCCCCGTCAGTGGACGAGCTTCCACACCTGACCGTCCCGGGCGACCTTGCCGCGCACCGGAGCCGTCCCCAGGGCGGGACCCCGCAGGGCGGAATCGAAGCTCGGCTGGGCGTGGAGACCCTGGTACTGACCGGCCTCGTTGCCGCAGGCCGTGAGCTGACCGGACTGATCGATGAAGAAGACCCGGTTGCCCGTCTGTCCCGCCGTCATGGGCCACGCGTAGGCACACCAGAACTGCTCCGCGTTGTCGGGGTCGCCCTCGTTCGAGGGGCGCATGGGCTCGGGCACGCCTTGAACCGCACCACGTCCGCCGCTGCCGCCGATCCAGACCTTGAAGCAGTAACCCGAACGCTGCACGACCGCACCCTGGTTCCCGTCGTTCAACCGATTGCCGAAGGACGAACCCAGCAGGGCCGGCTGCATGCGCCCCCCGCGCGAACCGCGCAGCGGAACCACGCCGGCCATCTCCCCCAGGAAGCCGAACTCGCCTTGCCCGTCGCCGTCGCGGTCGATCACGGCGATGGCCTGCATCCGAGCCTGGGCGGAAGCGATGTTGCGCAAGGTGGCGATGGCCGCGCTCTCGTTGGCGCTCAACCTGGCGCTCATCAGGTTGGGTATCGCCACCGAGGAGAGAATCCCCACGCCCGCGATGCCCGCGTAGGACTGGGACAGAGGGGTCCCGGCCAGCGCGGTCCCGTTGACCGCCCACGAACGTTCGAAGGAACTGGCTTCGACC
>JAUIEE010000465.1 GCA_030428965.1 bacterium
TCCGGTCGAAATGCCGTCTTCCACGTTGCGCGGACGCGCGGGCATGTCGTATCAGACCACCTGAAAGATCGGCTCTATGACGACTTCGTCTGCTTTGCGGATACGGTCCAGGGCGCGGTCGACGGCTGCTCGCCCGCTGGGCGCACTTCGAGGGAGATCGCTCGGAAGAACCGATCGAGCACGTCCGTCCGCTGGATGCTGCGCTCGGGGCAGCGGATCGGCGAGGGGGGGCGGAGGTCTGGGAATCGATCGACCGTCTGGACAAGGCGCTGCAGGCCGAGTTGCTGCGCGCGCTGGGCCGCAGCCGAGGGCCGCGCATCGTAGCCACCCTGGAGCAGTCCCTCGCAAAAGCCGTAGGTGCGGGGGCGCTCCTGCCCGAGCTCGCCCAGTCCTTCGGAGCCTTCGAGTTCTTCGTTCCACCTCTGGCGAATCGTCGGGACGAAGTCCCGGGACTGGCGCGGCACTTCCTCACGCGTTTCGCCCAGGCGGAGGGGTTGCGGCCGGTCCAGCTCGAGGACACGGCCGTCGCCTTGCTCTGGCGCCAGAGCTGGAGGGGCAACCTGAGGGAGCTGGGTCACTTCTGTCACCGCCTGGCGATCCTCCATCCGGGGGAGCGGCTCGGCGAACGGGAGCCCATGGCCCTGGGCGAGACCCTGGGGCGTCCGCTGCTCGTTCGCCTTCCGTCGAGGAGGCCGGCTCCCGAGCTGGTTCGGCTGGCTCTGGACGGCACGCGACGCGCGAGCGGGCGCCTCAACAAGACCCGGGCCGCCCTCTATCTGGGCTGGGATCCGGACACCCTGGTGGCACGCATGGGAGAGCTCGGGCTGGAGTGACCGGGCTTTCCCCGGGCGTCTCCCTCCGGCCTGCGAGCGGCGTCGCTACACTCCGGATTCAGTGCGCAAAAAAGAGGAGGCGCCAGCTGTGTCCCTAGCTGGCGCCTCCGGAAGTGTCCATCTCCCTACGCGGAGATCCGATCTCCGGCCGTGGCCCCCCCGGGCGCGACCTTCGATCGGGGAGCTTGACGCTCCGGTGTGTCAAGTACGGCAAGAGAGGCCCATCCTTGGACGACTTTCTCGTGACGGCAGTCGACTTTCTGCGAGGTTCCCATTGCTGGGACGGGAGAGTTGCGTTTGAGGTGCAAGTTGCTGGGTAATCCGCCCCATTTGCGCTTCTGGGGGCTGTTTCCGCTGTTCCTCGTGATCCTGGGAGCCGTGCACGTGGTCGGGGTCCACGGATTGGATCGACGATTCGACGTTGCTCTCGCTGCTTGGATGACCGGGAGCGCCGCCTGGCTTGTCACCTGGTGGTATGCACGTCGCTTGGCGGGGGGCAAGGGACTCCTGTCGGTCGTGCTGATCGGAGCCGTGGCCCTGCGCGTCGTCGCCCTGTTCGGATCACCGGGCTCCTCCGACGACGTGCATCGCTACGTCTGGGAAGGAGCGTTGGTCTTGGAGGGCCAGAGCCCCTACGCCTGGGCACCCGGCGATCCCGAGGGGGAGTCGTACCGGCGGCGGTGGCCCGATCTGTTCGCCAGGGTGAACCACCCCGACGTCAGCGCGGCCTATCCTCCCGTGGCCCAGCTTGCCAACGCCGCGGTGGTCGGGGCCTGCGGTGGGCCTCGCCGAGCGAACGGCCCCGCGCCCGTGGGGGGCATGCGTCTGTTCTACGCCCTCTGCGATCTTGGCGTCCTGTTCGCCCTCGCCCGCTGGATCCGGAGAGCGGAGGAACCCCCAGGTCTGCTCGTGGTCTGGGGCTGGAGCCCGTTGGTGGCTCTCGAGTTCGCCGGTAGCGCCCACTTCGACAGCCTGGGGATTCTGCTCCTCGTGCTCGCGCTCCTGGCGGCCGAACGGCGGTCCGAGCCGAGCCGTGCCTCGCCCGCAGCTCTGGGAGGCCTCCTGGCGCTCGGTGGGCTGGTCAAGTTCCTGCCGTTCGCCTTCGTACCCTTCGTTCAACGGCGCCTCGCGTCATGGCGAGTTTCCCTGGGCGTCGCGACGACCCTGGTGCTGGCGGTGAGCTGGGTCCTCACCCTCGAAGGGGGCTGGAGCGGACTCGGTGCCGGGCTCGGGGAGTACTCCCTGCGATGGGAGTCGACCAACCTCGTGCACCGCTGGTTGGAGGGAGGCTTCGAGTCCGTGTTCTCCCGCGACGGCGGACCCACCGATCCGCGCCGACTGGCGCGTGCCACCATCGGATCGATTTGGCTGGGGATCGCGCTTCTCTGCTGGAGAAGGCGGTGGGATCTTCTCGGTACGGCCCGCACGCTGCTGGGCGCCTTCCTCGTGCTGACTCCGACGCTTCATCCCTGGTACCTGACCTGGGTGCTGCCCTTCCTGGCGGTACGCCCTTCCCGAGCCCTGGGCTTTCTCGTCGCGGTCGCGCCGCTCTTGTACTGGCCCCTGCGCAGCTGGCACACGAGGGGGACGTGGGAAGAACCGCCCTGGCTCTGGCCCCTTTTGGCCCTGCCCTTCTTCACCCTCTTGGCCCTGGATGGGCTGCGTGCACGCAGGGAGCGACTGTCGTGAAACTGTCGGACTTCGACTACGAGTTGCCCCGGGAGTTGATCGCCCAGGCTCCGCTTGCGGAGCGCGACGGGTCCCGTCTGCTGGTGAGCGATCTCGCCACGGGGGAACGTGCGCACAGTTCCATACGGGAGCTCGGACGGTGGCTGCGGGCGGGAGATCTGCTCGTGCTGAACGACACGAAGGTGCTGCCCGGTCGCCTCTTCGCGCGGCGAAGCACGGGAGGCCAGGTCGAAGTGCTGTTTCTCCAGCCGGTGACTTCCGGCTCGACCGGTCACGAGCGCGGGGCCTGGGTGGCCCTCGTCAACCCGGCCCGCAAGATCCGCCCCGGGGAGCTGCTCACGGTCGATGGGGCCGAGGGCGAGCTCGCGCTGCGCGCTCTCGAGCGGGCGGAAGACCGCGGGCGCACCTGGATCGTCACGCTGGAAACAGGAGGGTCGGCGCAGGTGTCCGTGACCGATTGCCTCGAGCGTTTCGGCAGGATGCCGCTGCCTCCCTACATCGAGCGTGATCCGGGGAACGGGCCGCAGGCGGAAGGAGACCGCGAGCGCTACCAGACCGTCTTCGCCCAGAACCCCGGCGCGGTCGCGGCGCCCACGGCCGGCCTTCACCTCACCCACGCCCTGCTCGGCGAGCTCGCAGAGCGCGGCGTCGGTTCGGCCACCGTCACCCTGCACGTCGGTCTCGGAACCTTTCAGCCGATCCAAACGGAGGAGGTCAGCGAGCATCGCATGCACGTCGAGCGCTTCCGGATCCTGCCGGAGACCGTGGCCAGGGTGCAGGCCGTGCGGGCCGCGGGGGGGAGGGTCGTGGCCGTGGGAACGACCTCGGTGCGCGTGCTCGAGGGGGCCGTGCGGGACGGTGAGCTCGTGCCCGGCGAAGGGGAGACCGACCTGTTCCTGACGCCGGGCTCGGAGTTCCATGTGGTCGACGGGCTCTTGACCAACTTCCACCTGCCCAGGAGCACGCTTCTGCTGCTCGTGAGTGCCTTCGCCGGTAGAGAACGAATCCTCGATCTCTACCGCGAGGCGATCGGTGAGCGCTACCGCTTCCTCAGCTACGGCGACGCGATGCTCCTGCTGCGGCGTTCCTAGCGCAGGCTTCGGACCGCCCGTCGCGCCCCTAGCCCCGCAGCAAGTCTCCCAGGTCCGTCAAGGTGCCGAGGGGGTCTTCCGAGTCGAGGACGGCGCTGGCCACCGCAACTCGACCGACTTCGCGCAGCTCGCCCACGGTGGCGGTGACCAGACGCCACTCCGAGCCGGTCAGCCTCCAGACCATCTCCATTGGCCCCAGTAGGGAAAGCAGCGAACCGGCGGCGACCTTGCCGCCGAGTTCAGCGCGCACGCGGATC
>JAUIEE010000466.1 GCA_030428965.1 bacterium
CGACAGGACCAGAGCCATGCCCAGGACGATGGACTTTCTAGAACTGGAAGTAGACGAAGGGGACGGCATCATTTTGCCCGATCAGGAGAACGGCCAGCAGCATGGCGGTCACGCAGACGGTTTCCATCAGCCAGTTGCGGGAGAACAGAGAGACCAGGTGGCGCTTGCCTTTCAGCCGCTGGCGCTCAAGCAGGAAGTCGAGGGCCATGCTAATGAAGCCGAAGAGAAGCACGTAGACGAGCTCCAGGCTCCAGGTGGCGCCTCCGCTGAACAAGGTGTCCAGAGCGGCCAGCATGGTCTGGGTGTCCGTGATACGAAAGAACAGGAGCGAGAACACGAAGAGGTGGAAGGTCAAGAGGATCTGACCGGTGCGCAGGGCCTTGGAGTCCTCGCTGTCCCGTGTACGACGGGCCGAGAGGACGCGGTTGAGTGTCAGGTAGACCCCGAGCAGGCCTCCCCAGGCCACGAAGTTCCAGGATGCACCGTGCCACAGGCCGCTCAACAGGAGCGTGATGAAGAGGTTGGTCTGGGAGCGCAGGAAGCCCCTACGACTGCCGCCCAGGGGGATGTAGAGGTAGTCCCGCAGCCAGGTCGTGAAGGAGATGTGCCAGCGGCGCCAGAGCTCCTGCATGCTGCGGCTGAAGTAGGGCTGCGTGAAGTTCACCATCAGCTCGATGCCCAGGAGGCCCGCGACGCCCCGGGCGATCTTGCTGTATCCGGAGAAGTCGCAGTAGACCTGGAAGGTGAAGGCGTAAAGACCGACGAGGAGGGTGAGGGAGTCGTGTAGAGAGGGGTCGAGCAGGATTCCGTCGGAGATGGGTGCCAGGGTGTCGGCGATGAAGACCTTCTGGAAGTAGCCGACGAGCGCGAGCTTCAGGCAGCTCAGGCGGCGGGCGGTGGACAGGGGGGTGCGCGCTCGGGTGAGGCGCGGCAGGAGGCGGCTGGCCCGCTCGATGGGCCCTGCCACGAGCTGGGGAAAGAAGGAGACGTAGAGCAGGAAGTCGAGGTACTTGCGGGATGGGGTCAGCTGTCCCCGATACACGTCGATCGTGTACGACATCGACTGGAACGTGTAGAAGGAGATCCCGACCGGGAGCAGGATGTCGAGGGTGTGGATGCCGGGCGCGAGTCCGACCAGGACGAAGAGCTCGTTGAGGCTCTCGGCGAAGAAGTTGTAGTACTTGAAGAAGCCCAGGATGCTCAGGTTCGAGGCCACGCTGGCGATCAGCCACAGCTTGCGTTTCCTTGCTTCTCTGCTGCGCTCGATTCCGAGGGCCGCGAAGTAGTCGATCGTTCCGGAGAGGACGATCAGGTGGACGAGCTTGTGGTTCCAGGCCGCGTAGAAGGTGAGGCTGGCGGCCAGTAGAAGCAGATTCTGCTTGCGGTGCCCCAGCCTCCAGTAGAGGAGGTAGACGACCGTGAAGAACAGAAGGAAGGCGGCGGAGTTGAAGAGCATCGTCTTCGGTTAGAGAGCTCGCTGATTCAGCATCCGTGGCGCGCCGGCCCGGGGCGGAGGGGCGTGGATGGAGAGAGGAGCCCTCGAAGGCCACCCCAGGGGGGAGTGTAGTATATTCGCCCGATCCCGCGAGCTGCCGGGACCTGCTCACGATCTCCCCTGGTTCTCTGACCTTCGCCCCATGCTGAGTCTCCTGATGTTCTTCCTGGCGGGTGGAATCCCCGCGCCGGAAGACGCCGGTCGTCCGTCGCGGCCGAACATCGTCCTGTTCCTCACCGACGACCAATCCTGGATGCACACGGGAGTGGAGGGAGAGGCGACCGTCGAAACACCCGCCTTCGACCGGATTGCTCGAGAGGGGGTCTACTTCCCCAACGCCTTCGTGGCGAACCCCCGCTGCTCACCTTCCCGTGCAGCCATCCTGACCGGTCAGCATCCCTGGCGACTGGGGCCAGCGGCCCAGTTCGCCCAGCCCTTCTCCGCGGACGTCGACGTCTTTCCACTCCTCTTGGAGGAGGCCGGCTACGCCATCGCCTGGACCGGCAAAGGCTGGGGTCCGGGGGATCTGAAGAACGGGGGCTGGGAAGATACCGATCCCCTGGGGAAGGCCTATGACCAGATCCTGACCGGTCCTCCCCGGCGCACCCAGGGGGGGCGCCAGCCGGGCAAGATGGAGGTGCTCAAGAAGATCCACTACGCTGCCAACTTCGAGGCGTTCCTGGACCGCCGGCCCAGGGATCGGCCCTTCTTCTTCTGGTGCGGGAGTGCCCATCCTCACCGGCCGTACAACGTGGCCAGCGGCCGGCGATCGGGGAAGAAGCTCGAAGAGGCGACGGTGCCTCCCTACCTGCCCGATCACCAGCGGATTCGGATCGAGCTGCTCGACTATGCGCTGGAGATCGACTATGCCGACAAGCATCTGGGCCAGATGGTGGAGGCCCTGGAAAAGCGCGGTCTGCTCGAAAACACGCTGATCGTCGTCACGAGCGACAACGGATTCGGCTATCCGCGTGCCAAGGGCAACCTGTACGACATGGGGACTCGGGTTCCCTTGGCAGCCTCCTGGCCGGTCGGGGTTCCGGCGGGACGGGTCTCTCAGGATCTGGTTTCCCTGGTCGACCTGGGGCCCACTTTCCTGGAGCTGGCGGGAGCGAGCGTGCCTGATTCGATGAGTGGTCGCAGCCTGCGCTCGGTTCTGGAGTCGGAAGACTCCGGGCTGGTCGACCCTGAGCGCACCCAGGTCTACCTGGCGGTCGAGGACGAGTACCCCTCTCGGGCGATCCGGACGAAGGAGTTCCTGCTCATTCGCAACTACTTGCCCGAGGTCGAGCCGCCGGGGGCTCGGTTCCTCTCCAACTACGAGGATCACGCGGACTACGAACGCTGCATCCAGTACTTCGGAAAGCGGCCGGCGGTGGAGCTCTACGACGTGAACCAGGATCCCTGGCAGCTGAACGACCTGTCCCGGAACGCGGCCTATGCGGAGACCCGGGAGCAGCTGGCCAGCGCCCTGAGCCGCTTTCTACGGGAGACCGGAGACGAGCGGGAGTGACGCTCGCCGACGAGGCGGCCTGGGCCCAAACACAAGAAGGAGAGCCCCACGGGCTCTCCTTCTTGCGTCGGACCGGGATGGTGCGGAGGCCTCAGGGGCCAAAGCGGCGAATCACGCCGATGACCACTCCGCGAATCTCTACATCCCTGACAAAGAGGGGATCCAGTCGTGCGTTGGCCGGCTGCAGGCGAATGCGCCCGTCCTTCTCTCGGTAGTAGCGCTTCAAGGTTGCTTCTTCTTCGGGCAGGACAGCGACCACCGTCTGTCCATCTCTTGCCTGCCCTTGCCGATCAACGACGACGAGATCCCCATCACAAATGGCGTCCTCGATCATCGAGTCACCACGGACACGTAGGACGTAAACGTCCTTTTCCGGAGGCGCGAGCTCCTCGAAGGGAAGAACTTCCGGCACCTCCAGGGTTTCGATGGGAGCTCCGGCCGCGATGGTGCCGAGGACCCGAAGGCCCGGCAGCTCCGCTTCGGAGGACTCCGATTCCTGGACGATCTGAAGCCCGCGACTGATGCCCTTGGCGGAGCGGCGCAGGACGCCTTTGCGTTCGAGCTCGGCGACGTGTCCGAAGACGGTCACCTTGCTCAAGTTGAAGGCCTGGGCCACCTCCTCGAGGGTCGGGCTGATGTCGTGTTCCTCGCAGTAGGTTTCGAAGAACTGGAGGATGTCCCGTTGGCGTCGTGTCAGGGGCGGGCGTGCCATGGTTCGTTCGTTGAGGGGCTAGACGAGGAAGGTCGTCGCGATCAGTCCCAGGAAGAACAGGTAGGAGACGAACTCGTGGCCGGCGATGTCGAGGAGCTTCATGGCGGTATCCCTGGAAAATGGGCGCCCTGGCAGGGACCACGGGGG
>JAUIEE010000467.1 GCA_030428965.1 bacterium
CGCGTGTCAGGCCCAGGGACCCTCCTCACGTCCCACCTTCCTGCGGGCGGTCGAGCACTTCACGCCGCGCAAGGATTTCGACGTCGAGCACTACTTCATCGACGTGGCGCTCTTCCCCGCGGAGCGGCGCATCGAGAGCGTCTGTCGCGTGCGCGTCCAGCCGACCTGGGAAGGTCTCGAGGAGGTGGCGCTGGATCTGGTCGGGCTCCAGGTGCGCAGCGTGACCGACGACAGCGGTCGCGAGCTGGTCTTCGCCCACGAGGGCGACGTGCTCTCCGTGACCCTGGCCGAGCCCCTGTACGAGGGCAACTCGGTCGAGCTCGTCGTTTCCTACGGCGGAACGCCCCAGACCGGACTCTGGTTCTCGGGCAAGCGCGCGGACGGATCCGGCCCCACCCAGGTCTTCACCCAGGGGCAGCCGGAGCACAGCCGGGGCTGGTTCCCCTGCTTCGATCACCCCTCGGATCGAGCGACTTCCGAGGTGCGCGTCACCATGCCCCAGGGTTGGATCTCCGTGGCCGCAGGCGAGAAGATCGACAGCTTCTCCAGGGGGGGGACGACCACCGAGCACTGGAGTGCTCAGGACGCCCATCCGGCCTACCTGACGACCCTCGTGGCCGGCGAGCTGGTCCAGGTGGAGTCGAACTGGGAGGGCACTCCCCTCTTGCTTCTCGCCGAGCCCAAGTACGAGGCCTGGTTGGAGGCGAGCTTCCACGAGACGGACGAGATCCTGAGCTTCTTCTCGGACTACACGGGAGTGCGCTATCCCTACCCCAAGTACAGCCAGGCCGTGGTGGACAACTTCCCGTGGGGTGGCATGGAGAACCTCTCGGCCACGACCCTGACTCCCCTGACCCTGGACGACGAGCGCGGCAACCGGGATGAGCAGTCCCATCGCCTGGTGGCCCACGAAGCGGCCCACCAGTGGTTCGGCGATCTGCTCACGTGCGAGGACTGGTCCCACATCTGGCTCAATGAAGGGTTCGCGACCTACATGACGCTGCTCTACTTCGAGCATTCTCGGGGCGAGAACGAGTTCCGGGCGCGCGTGCGGGACCACCAGGAGGAGTACCTGATGGCGGACCGCGGTGGGGACCGTCGGCCGACCGTCTGGAACGTCTACAAGGAGCCGGAGGACCTCTTCGGCGAACACAGCTACCAGGGGGCTGCCTCCCGGCTGCACCTGTTGCGCTTCCTGCTCGGAGACGATGTCTTCCGGGCCGGTGTGCGCACCTACGTGGCGGAGAACGCCGGCAAGGCCGTTGTGACCGAGGACCTGCGGCGAGCGATGGAAAAGGTCTCGGGTCTCGAGCTCAACTGGTTCTTCGATCAGTGGATTCGCGGGAAGGGCTACCCCGAGTTCGGCGTCGATTGGAGCTGGAACGCGAAGAAGCGCTCCGTCGTGCTCGACGTGCGCCAGCTGCAGGGCAGCAACGACGGCACGCGCTCGGTCTTCCGTACGCCGGTCCACGTCGAGATCCGCGATCGCACGGGCACGAGTCTGCACCGCATCCAGGTCACCGAGCGCCGGCAGACCTTCGAGCTGCCGGCCCAGGACGAACCCTTCTACGTCCGCTTCGACAAGGACGGCTGGATCCCCAAGGTGATGCGCTGGAGCAAGAAGCCGGCCGAGTGGATCGCGATCTCCTCTTCGGACGACGACGTGAACGGCCGCCGGGACGCCATGCGCGCCCTGGGTCTGCTCGCCCGTGAAGCGCGGGTCTCCAACCGACTGGCCCACGAGACCTACGTGGCCGAGATCACGAACCGGTTGCGGCGGGACGAGAGTCCCTGGGTGCGCGTGGAGGCGGCCCACGCCCTCGGGGTGGCGGCCGGCATGGAGGCGCGCGAGCGCCTCATCCAAGGTGTCCACGGGGACGAGGACGCCCGCGTGAGGGTGGCCTGCCTCGAAGCGCTGGAGGCCTGGGGTGAGAGCCCCGTGCTCGAGGAGGTGGCCAAGAAGGCCTTCGAGGAGGGCTATTCCTGGCGCACGATGGGGGCGGCAGCCGGCCTGGTCTGCAGCGCCGACCCCGACGGAGCCTTCCTGTGGCTGGGCGAGCGGCTGTTCGAGGATTCGCCGCACGACCAGCTGTGCGCCATGCTGCTCGAGCACCTGGGCGAGCTCTCCAACCCGATCGTCAACGACCAGCTGGTGCGTTGGGCGCGGGACGAATCGGTCCACCCCCAGGCCCGGGCCGTGGCCCTGTCCGAGCTCGGCAAGCGCTCCAGCCAGCGTCCCAGGAACGCGGACGTGATCGCGGAGTTCCTCGACGACGAGAACTTCCGCCTGCGGCAGGCCGCGGTGGAGGCCTTGGCCGACGCCAAGAGCACCTTCTCCAAGCGCACGCTCCAGGCCTACTATCCGAACGCCCTGACCTCGCGCGAACGGCGCTCGATCGAAGCGGCCCTGGTCGGATCGAAGTTCTAGCCGTTCGATGAAGAAGGCATTCGGCGCCCAGGATTCCAGTTCCGCTACGCTGCGGCACCCGCAGGCCTCGCCGAATCCAGCGCTTCGGCTGCGTCGAGCTGGCCCTCCGGGCGACCGCAGCCCTGTTCCCGGGGGCTTCTAGGCGTGGCCTGGATTCGCACGGTGGCCGAAGCCCAGGCCGAGGGCGCGCTCCAGCGCATCTACGAGGCTGCGCGCAAGCGGGCGGGCCGCGTGTTCGGCATCGTGCGAGCCATGAGCCTCGCGCCCGCTACCCTCGAGGCCTCGATGGGCCTCTACCAGCGCGTCATGCTCGGCCCCGCGGGCCTCGACCGCCGCCAGAGGGAGATGCTGGCGGTCGTCGTCAGTCGCAGCAACGACTGTCACTACTGAGTGCACGCGCACCTGGAGGATCTCCGTGCCGAGATCTCCGACCTTCCGACGGGGGACGTGGAGCGCTTGCTCGGTGCCTTGGCGCGAGACTGGCGCCTGGCGCAGCTCACGCCCGCCGACAGGGCCCTGTGCTCCTATGCCCAGAAGCTCACCTTGGAACCGGCTCGGATGTCCCGGGAAGACGTCGAAGGGCTACGGGAGCACGGCTTCGACGATGGAGCGATCCACGACGCGATTCAGGTCGTGGGCTACTTCAACTACATCAACCGCGTCGCCGATGCGGTCCACGTAGACCTCGAGCCGGAAATGCCGCCCTATCCTGGCCCCCCGGCCTAAGTGGCTTCATCCCCCCTCGACGTGACCCCCCCAGGCCCCCGATCCCGCTCAGAACTTCAGGTCGCGCAACTCGTCTACGGCAAAGTCGACGGAGACCTCGTCGTCGACGTTGATCAGACGGCCGGTCCCCTTGAACTGGTTGAAGACTAGGGCGCCGCGCATGACGCGCCCGTCCTTGAAGTGAAGCGTGCACTCGGAGGCTGTCCGAGCGCCGAGCAGCAGGTCGTAGATCCGCTCGGGATCGACGGCCCGGCCTTTCTTGGTTGAAGTGGTCATGGAAGGGTCTGGAAGAGGTGGATCGTCAGGTAGCGACGGGGACGGGGCGGGATACGAAGTCATCGAGAGTTTCGATGACCATCGAGGACCAGGTCTCGAAGTTGGCGCCCTCGGCGCGACGCGCCTTGAGTTCTTCGAGCGAGACGAGCTGGCCCTCCAGGACGTCCTCTTCTCGAATCTTGACCGTCCCCTCGACGGTCACGATCTGGAGGAGTCCTACGTGAACGGCTCCCACGGAGTTGGAATCGTCATTGATGAGACCGATGGGGTGAGAGCTCCAGGAGCCCTGGGCATCGATCTCTTCCTCGATTTCGCGACGCGCCGCGTTCTCCAGGAGATGCCGGGCACTGCGCCCGACCTCGGCAAGCATTCCGTCGTCTTGGGGGTTGATGTGGCCTCCGACGCCGATGGACAGCTTGTCGTGCAGCCGGTT
>JAUIEE010000468.1 GCA_030428965.1 bacterium
GGAGCCTTCTGCAGGAGGGCCCAGCCAGCGGAGAGGGCACGCGCGGGGTCGTAGGCTTGTCGGAACTCCATGGGCGGGGCCTCTACGCACGCCTGGGGCAGCTATTCGCCCCCTTTGCGGTCCCCCGTCGCCGCCCCGTGGACGAAGTCGAGCTCGAAGATGTCGTAGTGACTGGCCTGCATGCCCACGGATCGGTAGACGGCCTGGGCCGACCGGTTCGCACGCTCGACGTACAGCCGCACACCGCAGACGTCGCGGGCCGCCCGGGCGCGGGCGAGCACGAACTCGTACAGCGACCGAAAGACGCCGGCCCCGCGGGCCTGGGGCGCCACGTAGACGCTCTGGATCCACCAGAACACGCCGTTGCGCCAGTCGCTCCACTCGCGCGTGATCATCAGGCACCCGACCGGGACGCCGTCGCGCTCGGCGACGAAGTACTCCCCCAGCCCTGGATCGTCCAGGACGGCCTGCATGCCCGCCTGGACCGTGGCCTCGTCCAGCTCCTTGTCCTCGGTCTCCCGTGCCATGGCACGGTTGAACTCGACCAGCCGGGTCAGGTCCCGGGGATAGGCAGGTCGAACGCGATCGACGCTCGAGCGATCGGGAGGATTCTCGGGGGACATGGGGGCGGGACCAGGCCCACCCATCCTAGCCCCGGCTCCCCCGGGGAGCACGCGGGATCAGGCCTCGTCGAACTCGATCGCGAGCCCGGTGTTCGTTTCGTTCATCCGCTGCACCCGGACGAGCCGTCCCCTGTAGGTCTTGCGCTCTCCTTTCTCGGTCACCTCGACGCTCACGCGCAGGGGCTCGTCCGTGAAGAACATCAGGCCTACCCGAGAAATGTTGTCGCTCTGGCCGGCAATGTAGTCGGTCTCCAGACGCATGCGAATGGGGGCTTCGAGCTCGTCCCGATCAGCGCGGCGCTGTTCGGCGGTGGAGTTCAACGGGGATCGGGAGAGGGTCATGGCTGGCTCCTGGGGGGAATTCCTTTCGGCCCCCCTCATCGGCGCACCTGCCGGCGAACTTGACCTCCGCCCGAAGTGGTGTCCTCCGCCCCAGTCCCCCAGGAGGGACACCCTGCCCCCCGAAGGCGCCCGAGGAGCCCCTCAGGGCCTTGGCACGCCTTTCGCGTGACTCCGGTCGCTCCCGCAACCCAACGAGGAGAAAGACGATGAAAAACCGCTTCTGGCTCGGATCTCTCTTGGTCCTACTGCTCGGCTCGACCAGCTTCGCCGGAGACCTTTCCCTGCAAGGCCGCAGCTCGCATGGCGATCGCTACGAGCGTTCCCATCGCAACGAACGCAGGGTGACCCTCTCCCCCCGCGCTCCCCGCAACGCGCGGAACCGCTGGATCGCCGGCTACTACAAGAACGTGCCCAAGCGCGTCTGGATCCCGGCCCGCTACGAGAGGGTCTGGATCGAGCCGGTCTACGAGACCCGCTACGACGAGTGCGGTGAGCCTTACCGCGTGCTCGTGTGCAACGGGTACTGGAAGAAGGTCTACGTGGCCGGTTGCTACGAGACGCGCTACGTGAAGGTCTGGATGCCCGGACGCTGGAGCCGCGGCTACGCGCGCTTCTGATCCGGCTCAGTCCCCCGCCGAAAGGTAGGCGAGGAGCAGGTGGCTCGAGGTCCTCACCCCGACCTCGAGCGCCGCTTCCTCCGGGCTGAACTCCGCCGTGTGCACCAGGGCGGGAAACCCCTTCGAGAAGTCGGTGACCCCGAGGAAGTAGTAGAGCCCGGGGGCCTCGCGGGCGAAGTAGGCGAAGTCCTCTCCCCCCATGTGGGCCTTCTCCTCCACGAGGTTTCCCTCCCCCACGCTGGCGATGAACGTCGGACGCATGCGCCGGACGAGCTCGGGATCGTTGTAGGTCACAGGGGTGATTCCGCGCACCTCGACCTCGGCGCTCCCCCCGAGGGAAGCCGCCACCCCCGTGGCGATCTGTTCGAGCCTGCGGTGCACCTGACTGCGCACGTCCTCGTCGTGGGTGCGCAGGGTCCCGATCAGCTGAGCCGTCTCGGGGATGATGTTGTAGCGGTTGCCGGCCTCGATCTTTCCGATCGTCACGACCACCGCGTCCCGCGTGTCGATGTTGCGCGAAGCGATGGTCTGCAGGGCGGTGACCACGTGGCTCGCGATCACGATCGGGTCGATCCCCGCCTGGGGGTAGGCTCCGTGGGCCTGCTTGCCGCGGATGTCGATCACGAAACGATCCACAGCTGCCATGGCTCCCCCGGGGACGGCGCTGACCTGCCCCAGGGGCAGCAGCGGATTGACGTGCAGCCCGAATACGGCCTCGGGACGTGGATCGGCAAACGCCCCTTCCTGCACCATGCGATGGGCGCCGTGGAGCCCCTTGTCCGGCATGCCCTCTTCCGCAGGTTGGAAGACGAACACGACCGTTCCGGGCAGACTGGAGCGCATCTCGGGCGCGGCCAAGACGCCCGCGACCCCGAGGGCGACGGCCACGTGCATGTCGTGTCCACAGGCATGCATCACGCCGACCTCCTTGCCCGCCCAGCTGTCCGTGCGCTTGCTGGCGTAGGGAAGCCCGGTGCGCTCGGTGATCGGCAGTCCGTCCATGTCCGCACGGTAGGCGACCACAGGTCCGGGTCGGCCGCCCCGCAAGAGCCCGACGACCCCGGTGCCGCCGATGCCCCGGCGCACCTCGAGGCCCAGCCTCTCGAGTCGTTCCGCCACCCTGCGGGCCGTCTCGTGCTCGCGCTCGCCGAGCTCGGGATGCGCATGGATCGCCCGGCGCTCCTCGATCACCCAGGGCATCACCCGAGGCAACTCGTCTGCGACGGACTGTGCGGGCACGGAGGGAGACGAGAGCAGCAAGAGAAGGGTGGAGAAAGCCATGTCAGTCGCTCTTCGGCGGAGGGTCATGCAGGGAAAGGAGCCAGTTCTCGATCAGCCCGGGCAGGTCCAGTTCGTCCTGAATGCCGAAGGGTCTCCCGCGCACCAGCGTGAGGCCCGGCCGCTGGCCCACGGCCCCCTCCTCGACCCGATGGCTCACGATCAACCAGGGCTTGTCGGAATCGGCTTCGTCGACCGGCGTGATCGGACTGCAGAGTACGAGGCCGTTCACGTCCGGCTCATCGGGAAACAGGGCGAACTGCAAGAACGCGGCTCCGTCCCCGCGGCCCACCAGGTAGATCCTGCGGTCGGGAACCTCGCTGCGCAGACGGGCGACCAGGGGGGCCAGGAGGGGCTGCAGGCGACCCTGCGAACGGACCGAGACGAGGTCGGCGCCCCTGCGCTCGGCGAACTGCTCCCAGCGCCGGCCCAGGGGACCGTGGAAGAGAGCCGCCGCGGATTCCCCGAAGGGAGCGAACAGGACGAACACGTCGCGCGCGGTGTCCAGGCCCTGGGGCAGCCGGCCCCAGGCTTCGAGCTCGGGGGCCAACACACCCTCGAGGGAACGAATCGGTTCCTGCTCGGACTGCGGGTCCCCGCTCTCCTTGCGGGCCAGCCAGCGCGAGGGCGGGACGCCGTTGGCCCAGCGCCGCCCGGCCTCCATCAGCCCCTCGAACTCTCCCATCCAGGCCTTCCAGCCTTCGCCTCGCACCAGGGGCCCCGCCCGCAAGAGGTCGTAGCGACGCTCGACCCCCTCGATGCACTCGACCGGGACAAGAGCGCCCTGGCGGCGCGCCTCCCCCTGCTCCAGGAGCGGGGCAAGGTGCCAGAGTCCGGGCCCGGTCACCGGAGACCGCACGTACATCGGGAACCCGGCACCACGAAAGGCGGCTGCCCCGAAGGTCTCCGCGTGGGATTCGAGCTCTTCCCCGGCGGGGCCGCGCCAAATCAAGCTGAGGCGCACCTCGCCCTCGATGGAGACCGGATAGCGCTGGAGGACG
>JAUIEE010000469.1 GCA_030428965.1 bacterium
CGAGGCCGACCTTCTCGATGATGTCCCGGCAGAAGGTGGAGGGACGCGAGATCAAGAGCTTGCCGTCGTGACTGCCCAGCACCTTGGAGGCCTTGATGATCGCTCCGAGGGCCGTGGAGTTGATGAACTTGCAGAGCCTCAGGTTGAGGACGACCTGGGTGACGCCGGCGGACACCAGCTGGTCGACCTCCTTCTGGAACATCGGGCAGTAGAAGGTGTCGAACTCCCCCCGCAGATGCAGGACGGCGTGCTGTTCCTCGGGCTGGACGGTGATCTGCATGGTCTCTTGCTCTCGGGGGGCGCCGGTGGGGCGCCTCAGGGGTCACGAAGTCCCTATGAGGTTAAGGAATTTCTCGGCTGGGGGACAGGGGCACTCGTGGCCCAAGATAGACTGACCGCCCCATGTTCTTCCGCAAGAAGCGCAAGCCCCAGGAGCCGGAGTCGGCTCCCCCCGCCAAGGATGGGGAGGACCCGGCCGCCGGGCCGGGGACGACCACCACCCAGTTCCTCACCGGGGAGGCCGGGAAGGACCGGCGCAACGTCCAGGTGCTCCTGGAAGCCATCGCTCGGGTCTCCGAGTCCAGGGACCTGGAGTCCCTGCTGACGGACATCGTGGACCGCTCGATCGAGATCACCGGCGCCGAGCGCGGCCTGCTTCTCCTGCGGCAGGGCGACGGCCAAGAGCTGGGCGTGCGGGTCGCTCGGCTGCGGGGCGGGGCCAGCCCCGAAGAGGAAGTACGCTTCTCGACCACGATCGCGAACAAGGTGCTGAACGAGGTCCAAGCCCTGCGCGCCACGGTGCACTCGGAGTCCGAGGCCCTCGAGCTGGGCAAGTCGGTCTACGACCTCAAGCTCCGTGCCGCCATGTGCGTTCCCCTGGCCTCCCCCGAGACGGCCCAGGCGAAGCACAAGGCGAGCGGTGTCCTCTACGTCGATTCCCGGGCGGCGACCCGGCAGTTCAGCCAGGGGGACCTGGCCCTCTTCGCCGCCCTTGCCCAGCACATCTCGATCGCGATCGAGAACACGCGGCTGCACCTGGACTCGATCGAGAAGGTGCGTCTGCAGCAGTCCCTCGAGCTCGCCAGCACGATCCAGCGCGACCTGATGCCCCAGGTGCCCACGGACCTCGAGTCCTGGGAGGTTCACGGCTGGTACGGCGCCGCGGAGAGCACCGCCGGCGACTTCTACGACTTCGTTCCGCTGAAGGACGGTCGTCTGGCCATCGCGGTGGGCGACGTGACCGGGCACGGCATCGGACCGGCCCTGATCACGGCCGCCGCCCAGGCCAGCATGCGCTCGTACCTGCGCCTGGTGTCCGATCCCGGTGAGGTCGTCTCCCTGCTCAACGAAGACCTTTGCGAGCGCGTCCAGGATGGACGCTTCGTGACGCTCTTCCTCGCCATTCTGGGGGAGGACGGTCGCCTCGATGCCCTCAACGGCGGTCACTCCCTGCCCTTCGTCTGGCGCAAGTCGAGCGGTGCGATCGAGACCATCGGCAGCGGCGGCCCGGCCCTGGGCATGATCCCGGGGGAGCGCTACGAACCTCATGCTCCGATGAGTTTCGATTCGGGGGACGTGGTCGCGATCTACACCGACGGCTTGACCGAGGCACGCAACCCGGACAATCACGAGGAGATGTTCGGCGAGGAGGGCGTCCAGGCGGCCCTGGCCGACTACGCGAAACAAGGCAAGAGCTCCAAGGAGATCTGCCTGCACCTGGTCGAGTCGGCCATGAAGCTCTCGGGAGGGCTGCGCGAGGACGACATCACCGTCGTCGTCGCCCGTCGACTGTGATGGACGCCGCGCGCTCGAGCCGGTTCTTCGGGACCTCTCGCGGCTGCGTCCGCAGGCAGCACCGCTGGGCCTGATGCGCGGGAAGGGGCGAGGTTGAAAGAGCCTGCCGTTCGACTTCCCTCGCCTTCGATCGAGTTCCCCGAGGAGTTTCTGCAGCGCCTGGGGCACTTCGCCGGCCGGTTGAGCGCCGCCCGGGATCGACGGGAAGGGGCCGGCCAGGCGCACCTGCAGGGTGCGGGGCTCGAGTTCAAGGGGTATCGCCCGTACCGGCCCGGAGACGATCTACGCCAGCTGGATTGGCTGCTCTACGCCCGCTTGCGCCGTCCCTTCGTGCGCGTGGCCCAGCGGGAAGCCAGCGAGCACTGGACCCTGTTCCTGGACTCGAGCGCTTCGATGGGGGTCGGCCGGCCGGGGAAGTTGCAGCGGGCCGCCGAGGTCGCGGCCTGCATCGGGGCCGCCGCCCTCTCCTCGGGTGCGACGCTCGACCTGTGGACCTCGGCAGCGGTGCGCTTCCTCCCCCTGCGGCGTCCCGCGGACCTTCGGGGTTGGCTCGCACTGCTGGCCGAGGAGCGTGCCCAGGGAACCCAAGGGCTGCGGGCGCTGTGCAGCGAGCCTCTGCGGATTCGTCGCGCTGGGCGCTGGTTCGTCCTGGGGGATCTTCTCGATCTCGAGCCCCGCCACGTCTTCCAGATCGCCGGACGTCGCGAGGTGACCTGCGTCCAGATCCTGGCTCCCGAAGAGCTCGAGCCTCCCCGGGTGGACGCGGTGGAGTGGATCGATCCGGAGGGAGGGGAGCGCTGGTCCTGTTCGCTCACCGAGGACGTTCGCAAGGCCTACGAGCATGGCCTGGGCCAGCGTCTGGAGGCCTGGCGGTCCCACTGCTCGCGGCACCGCGCCAGCTTCGGGTGCTGGAGCACGGAGACTTCGTTCGAGAAGATCGCCCGGGCCCTGTTCGACTGAGGCGGCGCGAGTCATGGCTTCAACGCTCTGGGACGATTGGCTCCACCTAGGCTGGTCACGACCCCTGGCCTTCCTGGCCCTGGGGCTGCCCCTGGCCTTGCTGTGGTGGTGTCGCCGGGCCCACAGACCCCTGCCCTGGGCCATCGGAACCGTGGCCCTTTGGAAAGAGGTCGCAGCGCAAGAGCGGAGGGATTCCCGCAAAGAGAGCCGACGGATTCCGCCGGCGGTCTGGGTGGCCTGCGGCGCGCTCGGTGCGGGGGTCTTGGCCCTGGCCGGACCCCATCGCCAGGAGGCGAGGATTCCTGGGCATTGGACCGTTGTCGTCGATCACAGTCCCTCGACCTCGCTTCCCTGGGCGCCTGGGTCAGGCTCCCCGTCCAGGCTCGAGAAGGCGCTCGCGGTAGCGTTCGAAGTCCTGGGACATCGGGGCCAGCCCGGTGACCTCGTGCACTGGCGTTCCAACGTGCGTCCGGATCTCGAACTTGCCCTGGGGGAAGAGCCACCGAGCAGCTGGTTGGATCCCCCCGTTGGCCACGCGGACGAGGTGCGCTGGGAGCTCTTCGATGGGGAACGGACGCTCTGGGTGACCGATGCGGCTTCGATCGAGCCCCAGCACGCCGTCCTGTGCGCGTCGGGAGGGGATGCCGTGCCGGGACCTGTCCTGGTGGAGCCGGATCGGGTTTGGGATTGGGACGGCGAGGAGCTGCGGGAGCGTGCGCGGGTGGGCCCTCCCCGCACGGTGTCGCTCGAGGGCCGAGATTCCATGCCCCCGGCCCTCGTCGATCTGTTCGAGCGTTGGGCTCAGGAGCGCGGACTGGCCCTCCTCGAAGGGGGTGAGGCGGGCGCTCTTCGGTTGGAGGCCATCGAGGCAGAAGGGCCCGCCGTCGTCGCGCGACGCGACGGTTGGAGTTGGAAGGGGAGTGCGGCGGGGCAGAGGCTGCGGTCCGCGGGGGACGGGGACAAGAGGAGCGAGGTCTGGCTTTGGGGAGACGGCGTGCTTCCCGGCGGTGTCGATCGCTTTCCCCTGGTCCTGGCCCGTCCCGGAAGGATCGTCGTCGCCTTGCGTTCGGATCGAGAGCCCGAGGGGGACAGGGTC
>JAUIEE010000470.1 GCA_030428965.1 bacterium
GAGCTGCGGAGCCACGTCCACGAAGGAGCCGGAACCGTCGTTCCGGTAGACGCGGTCGGGGCCCCGTCCCCCCTGGGCGGCGTAGAGGTCGACGTCGCCATCATCGTCGTAGTCGGCCGCGGATACGCCCCAGGCCATTCCGTCCTCCAGGTTCACGTCCGTCAGGCCTCGTTCGGCCGACACGTGCTTGAAGAGAAACGGGGCAAAGCCCTCGCTTGCGACGTCCTCCGATTGGGACTGGGCGGATGTGCTCGCCGCCAATCCTGCCAACGCGACCACGTTCCACGTCCACACGGCTTTCCTGACCATGGTTTCCCCTCCATGTGGCCCGGCGGACGGCCCCTCCGGGCTCTTGCCTCGTTGTAAATGTGCCCGGCCTGGACGGCCGGATGAGGGGCGCAGCGTAACCTGGCTCTTACATTTCGTCGACAACTTCCGGTCTGGGGCCGAGGCCGGGCATCCAGGGGAACGCTCCGGGCGCTTCACTGCCCACAGGAGCTTCCCTTCGAGCCCCGTCAGGCCGTTCAGGTCCCGCTCTGCACGATTCCCCTCGCAGGCTTCGGGTTCGGTAGCGCCCGGGGGGACAACCTGTAGGGCGATGCCCGCCCATCGATGTGCGCGCGACGAGGATGGGCAGGTCGGTTCCCTTCGCGCTCCCAACGCTCGCTTCATCCAGGGTCCCCCGATGCCTTGCCGACGGCGGCTGGAAGCGAGCGTTTCCCAGGCGGTTGAGGGGGTGCGTGATGGAGCGCCGACGGGGAATCGCGTGGAGCTCGAGAGGGCGGTTCAGCCTGGCCGGCGGCTGACCGCGAGCCGGCCGGCTCGCACGGTCAGCGCCAGGCCAGAAGCTTTGACAACGCCGAGAGCCGCACGTTATAGGATGCGGATGACCCTTCGAAGAAGGCAGCGCCTGGGGCAATACCGCATCGAGAGCCGGCTGTCCGTGGGCGGGTTTGCCAGCGTCTACCGGGCGTACGACACGATCGAGGGGATTCGCGTTGCTCTCAAGGTTCCCCACCAGGACCTCGTGGATGCTGCGACGCTCAGCATCTTTCGCCGGGAGGTGCGTGTCGTCGCGCAGCTCGACCATCCGAACATCATGCCGATCAAGACGGCGGGGATCGTCGATGGCATCTTCGTGATCGTCACCCCCTTGGGTATCGAGAACCTGGCGGAACGGCTCAAGCGCCGCATGTCGAGGGCAACGGCCTTGAGCTACATGGAGCAGCTGCTCGAGGCGCTCAGCTGCGCCCATCGTCGCAAGATCGTCCACCTCGACGTCAAGCCGGAGAACCTGGTGCTCTTCCCCGAAGGCCGGTTGCGGCTGGCCGACTTCGGGCTGGCGCGCGTCGCCTTCCGCACCATGTCCGCCTCCGGGTCCGGGACGGTCGGCTACCTGGCTCCGGAGCAAGCGCTCGGGAAGCCCTCCCTGCGTTCGGACGTCTTCGCCGCAGGCCTGATCCTGTGGCGCCTGATGTCGGGGCAGCTCCCCGAGTGGCCCTTCCGCTGGCCGTATCCCGGCGCCGCGAAGGCCAAGCGCGCCTATCACGACGACCTCTTGCGGCTCGTGCGCCGAGCCCTCGAAGTGGACGACAGCCGTCGCTATCCCTCGGCCACGCCGATGCTCCAGGCGTTCCGCAAGGTCCACGGAAAGGCGTTGCGCTAGATGGCGGAGCGAAGCGATGCCGTGCTCTTCCTGGAGCACAAGGACGAGGAGCCGACGAGCCTGTCCTTCGGAGAAGGCGAAGTCGTGGCCTTCTCGACCAGCGCGCCGCTCAAGGAAACGAACCAGGATGCGGCCGCCGTGCTCTTCTATCCCGGCGGCGGCGTGATCGCCGTGGCGGACGGAATGGGGGGGCAGAGTGCCGGAGAGCGCGCGGCCCGCATCACCCTCGAGACCCTGTCGGTCGGGGCGGTCCTCGGCCGGGATCGGGGGGACTCCCTGCGCGAGGTTGTCCTCGACGCGATCGAAGCCGCGAACCGGGCGGTGTTGAACCTAGGTGTGGGGGCCGGCACGACCCTGGCCGCGCTGATCGTGCGCGCCGGTCGCGCGAGACCGATTCACGTGGGGGATTCCATGGTGCTCCACGTCGGGCAACGCGGCCGCATCAAGACCCAGACGGTCTCCCACTCGCCGACCGGATACGGCGTGGAGGCCGGGCTGCTCGACGAGGACGAAGCGCTGCACCACGAGGAACGCCACCTGATCTCGAACTACGTCGGCAAGGAGGGCATGCACATCGAGATCGGCTCTTCCGTGCCGATCGCCCGGCGAGACACGCTCCTGGTTGCGAGCGACGGCCTGGCCGACAACCTCACCGTGGACGAGATCGTGGAGATCGTTCGGAAAGGGCCGTTGCTCCAGGCCGGCCGCGAACTCTCGAGTCTGGCCCGAGAACGCATGGCGACGAAGCGTGCGGAGTTCCCCAGCAAGCCGGACGACCTCACCTTCCTGCTCTATCGACGCAACCTCTGACCTCTGAGCCGAGCACCGGGTTCGCTCTCCTGGTGGACTCGACGAAGAGAGCGCCTCGAGAGATCGGACAAATGGCGGAGGCGAGAGGATTCGAACCCCTGGTGCCTTGCGGCACGGCGGTTTTCAAAACCGCTGCATTCGGCCACTCTGCCACGCCTCCGCGCTCAGGGGGAGGGAGCCTAGCCAAGGGCGGGGGCGACGGGAAGGGGGCTTGCGACGGGTAGCGCTGGGTGGGGGAAAGCACCATACTCTGAGCCCGAATCGATCGGCGAACGGGGTCCCGGCGGGCCCTCTCCTGGCCTGGAACGGACGACCCCCATGACCTCTGAAGCAAGTCCGGGCGCAGCTGCGCGCCCCCCGATGTGGCTCTTGCTCCTGGCGGCCTTTCTCTCCGGGGCCGCGGCTCTGGCCTACCAGCTGCTGTGGATTCGCGAGCTGACGCTGCTCGCCGGGAGTACCCATGCGGCCATCGCCTGCGTGGTGTCGGTCTTCTTCCTCGGGCTGGCGCTCGGCAACGCCGTCGTCGGGCGTATGGTTCCCCGGCTCGCGCGGCCGCTCGTGGCCTACGCGGGGTTCGAGCTGGCCATCGGCGTCTGGGCGCTCCTGTTCTACCTCCTCCTGGGAGGGCTGGACGGGGTCTACGCGGATCTGTACCGCTCCATGGAGCCGGGGTCGGCGGGGATTCACGCCCTGAGGCTGGCGGGGGCCGCCGTCTTGCTGCTGGTGCCCACCTTCTGCATGGGGGCGACCCTGCCGCTCCTGGTCCAGGCGGCTTCCCTCGATCTGTCCGGAGCCTCTCGCTGGTCGGCCTGGATCTACGGGGTCAACACCCTGGGCGCGGTCGCCGGGGCCTTCGCCACCGGCTTCTGGGTCATCGAGCATTACGGCGTCTCCGGCCCGATGCGCGCTACGGCAGCCTTGAACCTGGCCTCGGCCCTGTGCGTCGTGCCCCTCTGGAATGTGCTGCGCAACGAGCCCGACGGGAAGGCGAGCGCGCCCGCGAGCGTGGAGCGTTCCCGCTTCGGCGCCCTCGTCATCGCGGCCTTCGGCCTGCTCGGGTTCTGCAACATCGCGGCCCAGATCCTGTGGACGCGCTTCTACGCCCTGATCTTCAACAACGACACCTACATCTTCACGGCGATCCTGTTGATGTTCCTCGTGGGGGTCGGGCTGGGGTCGCTGGTGGGGGAGCGCCTGTTCCGCGGCGTGAAGAAGCCGGGCCTGTTGTTCGGCCAGCTGCAGCTCGTGAGCGCGGCCTGGACGATCGCGATGATCTACGTGGTGCCGGGTCTGGTCGACACGGACGAGAAGGCCTACGTCTT